>NZ_JAKMTE010000030.1:0-3187 GCF_025773025.1 Campylobacter sp. CNRCH_2013_0855
CGCTATATTTTATTGTTATAATTTATAAAAAGTGATGAAAAATATACAGGACAAAGTTACTGATGAACCCTAAAGAACTTATCTCTCAAATCAAAGACTATGCTAATATAAGATGCTAGTTATGCTATGCTTGATTTAATCGATGAGAATGATGAAAAAGGTTTTAATAGTATGTTAAATATAAAAACTAAATTTTACTTATACTAAGGTATTTGAAATAATATACTTTAAAAAGGAGTATCAAATGAAAATCACAATGATAATTCTAAGCTTGTTTTCTTTAGTATCTTTAAGTGCATGTGCTTTTAAAGAAAATAAAGCAAGTGAATTAGAAACTCTTGCAAGTAATTATGGTGGAATTTATATCTTTGATAAAAAAATAAGAGAAGAGATATTGGAAAATGAAAGAAAAAGAAGAGAGTTGGAAGATACTGATAAATTTAGAACTAAAGTGGGTCAATTAAAATCAGGAGAGTTAATTTATACGATAGATTCTGAAGCTATTGATAAATTGCTTCCTCAAGTCCTTTCTAATGGTTGTAAATATTATCGTAATGATTATAATTATAAAATAGGAGAATCAAACTTCAACTTCAAAGATAAACCCGAATTTGCATACTATGAAGATCAATTTAAAGCATATATGGGTGAAGAAAACTATAAAAAATTAAGACCTTATTTAGGTATGACAACTTATTATGTGTGTGAGGGTAAAAAATATCCTGTTGTTTTTGCTACTATGATAGATTATAAAGTAAAAAGTTATGGATTATTTGGAGATGAAGGAAGAGGATTTAGCTTTTCTAGCATTAGTCGTAAAAGTGCAGGAGGAGGATCTTTTCATTATTTTACTAATAATAAATTTATAAAAAGTGATGAAAAATATACAGGACAAAGTTACTGATGAACCCTAAAGAACTTATCTCTCAAATCAAAGACTATGCTAATATAAGATGCTAGCTATGCAATGCTTGATTTAATCGATGAGAATGATGAAAAAGGTTTTTTTGATAGTGCTTTTACTCCTCCTTTGTGGCTTTATGCAGATGGGATAAAGTTAGGGTATGAGATAGAAGAAAAAGTCAAGTTTCTAGATAAAAATGGAAAATTTCAAGTAGTTAAAGATAAGGGAGATCCTACAGCTTATGCTACCATTATAGAAGCTAGATTTTCTGCTGATCTTGATAAAGTAGATGAATAATTAAGACAAGAATATCTTAAAAATAAAGAATGAGACAAGATAGATCAAAAACGGTATGAAGCTAAAGAAGCTAATGAATTCAATGATGATTTTTGGGGTTTTGGAATTAAAATGAATTCTGTTAATGTTACAAGCAATAAGATGTTAAAAAATAATCAATATATAGTAAGGGAATATCTATGAATAACAAATTTAATTTTGCTAAATTTGTATTAGATTGTTTCATATGTTTTGGAATTGTGATAATATCCCCATTTGTGTATTCTATATTAATAAAAAGCGATGATTTTCGGTGGTTATTATATCCTATACAATGGTTATTATATCCTATACAATGGTTATTATATCCTATACAATGGTTATTTAATATTGATACTCATACTATTAACGATATATCAATTTTGATTATTGGGTTTTGTTCTTTGAGTATTATTTCATTTTTTATCATTGGTTTTTTTTATAAAATACATAAATTAAGCTTGTTTTTATCATTGATTTTTATGATTTGTTATGCAATATTTGGTTATTATTTTTTTAGTCACTTATAAGGAAATTTTATGAAGTACTACGCAACAATTTATATCCACCCTATGGATTGGAACATTCCCCATGTCTTTTTAGGACTTACTAAAGGCAAAAGTCCTGATGAGCTTGATAAAATAGATGAACAATTAAGACAAGAATATCTTAAAAATAAAGAATGGAATAAGATAGATCAAAAATGGTATAAACAAATTTATCCTAGTATAGTAGACAATGATTTTAAAGATGAGGGATTTTTTGGCTTTGCTCCTGTTGAATCTACTCCTAGCCATTGGGGTAAAGTGTATGAAAATAATCAATATATACCAAAATGGGATAATAATTTTCAGCAATACATTTGTACAGATGAACGCCCATCTTCTACTTTTTGGCAACAAAATCGCTGTGTGCTTGAAATTTCACAAGAGCAGTATGAAGTCTTGCTTAATGAAATTAAAAAAGAAGCAGAGAAAACAAAAAATAGAAATCCCAATCTACAAAAAGATGATAGTAAAATGATAAATCTTGAAAGCATTAGAGAAAACTTATATTATAATTCTTACCCTTTTAATAGTTTTCCTATCCACAATTGTACAACTTGGCTTTTAAATAAACTTTCTGATATAGGAATAGAAGTTATTAATATTGATGAATGGATTCCAGATTTTCCCATATTAGACAACTTAAAAGAAAATTTAAACACAATCAAATCTCTTCACTCCATCTTTTTGAAATTTCAAAATATTGATGATAATTTACAAAGTGTAAAAGGTGCAAGAGCTTTTATTACTTGGACTAGATCTATGCTAGATAATAATTATATATGTTATGTAAATCAGGAAAATTTAGAAAAGAAAATACAAACTTTTTGTAAAAAAAATATAGAAAATCAAAGATATTATGAAAGTATTAAAAAATTTTATGATAAAGCCTCTCAACTTAAAAGTATATACAATAAATTAAATCTTTGTCTAGAATCTATCACTAACAAATTTAGTGCAGATATAAAAGGTGATTTTGAATTAATTTATTTTGATAGAAAAGATAGACAAATTAAACTTTTAAAAGCAGATAATGATTATGAAGCTATTGCGATACAAGATTTAGATTTGAGTCAAAAATATAATAATTTTAGTGTGAGTAAATTTTATCCTTTTATTTTTATACCTAAAGATGAAATGATTTCAAGAATGCTTTATCATAAATATGATTATGGTAATATCTCACAAGAATATCAAAAAGATAGAAATGAATTTTATTTTAATGTTTTAGCAGGAGAAAAAAGCGATAAATATTGGAGTTCTAGCTATCATAAAATGACTAAAAATTTAAGGAAAATTCATGCCTCTTGAAAAAGTAAAAGAAATAATTTTTGCTTATGATAAAGAAGTGATTGATTGTGAAGTCTTAAGGGTTAAAAATGTTGATTTAACTCATTCTAAAATTTATTTCAAAGGTGTATTA
>NZ_JAKMTE010000031.1:0-3110 GCF_025773025.1 Campylobacter sp. CNRCH_2013_0855
CGGATATCGGGTCTATCCTCCAAATAATACATTTTTTGTAATTGTAGAATAATTTCTTTAAAATAAGCTTGGTATGTTTTCATCTTTTTTTGCTTGAATTTCTCTCTCATAATTTTGCCATTCTTGAGTAGATTTTATCGCCTCGATTATGAAAGAATTCATATTGTCGCGACTTCTTAAAAAGGTTAAAATTTCTAGTGGAAATTTTATTCCTTGCGTTTTGGTTTTTTTAGTATTTTTCATAATGATTTTTGCTCCATTTAAAAAACTCGATTGTTAAAAGTTGCCAAACTTTTTCATCGATTTTCTCTAATTCTTTTGGTTTGATTGTTTTAAAAAGTCCGCCCCTGTTGTATTGTCTGATGTTTTGAGTTTGCTTTTCTAATTCTGCAAAATCTTGCAAAGAAAGATTAATTAAACTAACGGGACTTATAGAATATTTAGCAGTTTCTAAAACTGCGATAAAAATATCTTCATAGCCTTTTTTTGCTCTTATTTTTCTTATGTCTAAAATCGGATCATATTCTGATTTTAGACAACTTTTCCACATTTCTTGCCATTCTTCTTTAGAAATGTAATCGCGACTTGTAAAATAATTTTTTTCTACGATTAGCAAAGTATGAAAATGCGGGTGTGCTTCCCCACTTTTTGTTTCATCGCCTAAAAACTCTATTCCCCTAAAAAAGCCTTTTATGGCTTTTTTAAATTTTGGTTTTTTTGCAAGTAATTCAAACGCTTTTGACATTTTTTTAATTGTTGCTCTTAGCTCATTAAGACTAGGATTTTTGATAGTTAGCGTTAAAAAAAGAAACTCGTATTTCTTTTTTTTATCGCTCTTTAATTGCTCTAAAATAGAATAATTTTCTAAGTAAGTTTTTTTAGCTTTCAACCATTGACAATAAGGGCAAAACCTTATTTTGCAATAGTTTGCACTATCAAAAATAAACTTTGTTTCTTGGGTTTGAGTGTTTAAAAACTTTTTAAAACTTAAAAAGTTTCCACACTCATAAGCCCTTTCCCCTTTTTTAGAAAGTCCCATTTTATGATATTTCTCTGCGATATTTGTATTACAAGAAATTAACTTGTGCTTATTAAAATTTTCTAGTTTTTCTTGAAAGTCTGTGTTTTCAAAAGAATTTTTTAAGTATAAATTTGACAAAATTACCTCACTTAATTGAACTTAATTGATTTAACTTTTAGAAAGTTGAAAAAACTCGCTAAGTGATATCAACTTTCTGATTTTTTTATCTTACTTTTTGATAACTTAACAAAAGCTTAAAAAGCCTCTTAAAAAATCAAGTTTTAATATACAAAGCAAACCTTATCAAAACCCTATGTGATGATACTCCAAAAGCATTTTTAAATATTCGAGTTGTTTCTAATATTATCAAGATATAGGAATATAAGGGAAAAAATTGCAAAAATTTGCACTCTTTTTGCACTCTTTTTGATAACATTTTTCATTTTTGTAGCTTAAGATTTTAAAACTTTGCTTTTTGATTTTTGTCAAGAGCTAAATATTTTTTTCAAAAATTTCAAAATTTTTAAAAAAAATATTGCAGGTTGCTTCGCAACTCTTGACAAAAAAAAGCAAATTTTTGGAAGTCAGCTAAGCAAAAATGAAAAGTTTTGTTTAGCTTAAACAAAAAAAGGGAGAAAAATCAAAGGCTTAAGCCTTGATTTTTTGTTATTCCTAAGTCTTTTAACTTACTTTCTGTTTTAGAACTATCATATTCCAAAACACCGCCACTGCTTAGTTTTTCTAGATTTTCATCTGCGATTATTGCTTTTTTAATAGCGTTTTCTCTTTCATCAGGGAGCAACATATTCAAGTTAAAAATCTTTTTAACTTCTCTTTGCCAGTTACCGATTTTTGACTCAAAAACTTCTCTAAAAGCATTGTTTGCTTTTTTTAAAATATCATTTTCCCCTTTTAAACGCTCAATTTCGCGTTTTAACGCGTTTTTTTCGTTTTCTTGATGATTTTCATTACTTTTTGCCTTTTCTTGATTTAAAGCGGTTTCTAGCTCGTTTATGCGTGTTTCTTGATTATTGATTGTTTTTGTTAGTTTTTCTATCGTTTCTTTTAGTGGTCTAGTAAAAACGCCTTCTAATCTGTCTTTTATTGTTCTTATAAGACTTTCTATATACGGCTTAGCCTTTTCTTTTGGGTGGTTCATAGCTAATAAATCCCATTCTAATAAATCTATGTTTGTAGCTTCTTCCACCAAAAATTTTAGATTTTCGTTTTGGTTTTTTAAACTCTCATCTCCCCGACTTATGATTTCATCATAGGTCGCAATTTTTTTTTCAAGCTCTTGAAAAAGCTCGTTTTCTTTTTCTTTTAACCTTTTGTAGTCGCGATAATGAGAAGTATAGTTTTTTTGTTTTAAACCTTGCTCGTAGCGTCTTTCGCCCCTTTCCATTTTTAAACATTCTGAAGCAAGAGTTTGTATCTTGCTTAGATTGGTTTTGTTTAAACTTGCTTCTCTCCTTGCTAGCTGAAGTCCATCTTTGTCTAGTGTAAAAAAAACCGCGTGTGCGTGGTAATGTGTTTTTTCTTCCCCTTTTTTGTCGCGATGAACTTCATCGCGATGTATGCAGATTTGTAAAGGCGTAAAGCCTGTCAATTCTGCTATTTTGTTTGAGAGTTCTTGGCATTGCTCCATTGTGGTATTTTCGTTAATCTCGTAAATAAACTCTGTGTATGATTTTTCTTTTTTTGTAAAGTTTTGTAGTCCTTTTGGTTTTCCGCTTTTTGCTAATCCGTTTTTTTTCTCGCAGTAATTATAAAAATCTTTTTGAGCTTTTTTGTAAAGCTCGTTAATTTTTTCTTTGGTTTCTTTGGCTGAGCAAGAATACTCATTTTTGTAGGAATATTCTTTGGTAATTGTGTCTGAATTAGAATGAGTTCTGTCGTTATGTTCTAGGTATGATTTCACTTTTGGATTACAGTGAGCCGATGCTACCTTTCCCATTTTTTTTTACCTCCGTGCTTGGTGAAAAAAAATGCAAAAAAAAATAAAAAATCGCTGTTAGATTTTTTGTTTTTTTTAGGGGGTTAAGGGGGAGTTTTCCCCATTGCCCGAAGTCACTTTTTTTAAAAGTGG
>NZ_JAKMTE010000032.1:0-2917 GCF_025773025.1 Campylobacter sp. CNRCH_2013_0855
AGAGTTTGCTTAATAAGGAGTCTTGTATTTAAAATTACATACATTAAAAATTATTTTTGATTTTTATATTTACCAACCCATATGCTTTTAAAGCTATTGTGTTGATTGCTTTTAATCTTGTTTTTGTTGTTTTATATTTGTCTTAAGCAAACTCTGGGCAATTAAATTACTTTATATTTAGCTTTTTATCCTTTCTTAATTTATTTTGTCTTATATACTACTTATTATATTTATAAATACAAAGTTCTTATTATAAACAGCCTTAAGCATTATTAATAATATGCAAAGCTAGTAAAACTAAGATTGTTAATGTTATTATTGTTAACTTTGTTATTATTTTCATGATTTAACTTATAGTTTTTATTTTTTAGTTCATTAAATTACAAATATAACTTTTATTTTTATAAGTATTCATATTTAGTTTTTCACACTAACTATTATTAGTTAGTGTGAATTAAACTTACCACCATAAACCTAGTTTTAAAAACATAGTATGAGAAGTAGTATTATCAAATGTAAATGCACCTGCATAGTTTAATGATAAATCAGCATTATCAGCTATAGCATAAGAAAGACCAAGTTGTCCAAAGCCATAATACTTAGAAGTTTCTATTTGAGTGGTAAAATAATTTTGTCCAAGTTTTAAACTTCCTTGCGCATCATTGTATAAATTTACTATAGCTCCTATAGTAATATTAGATCTTATTTTATCACTCCATGGTTTATACCATTTTAAAGCCGCACTTGCATCAATAAAGTTAAATTGCTCACCATTATAATGTTCTTTTAAACCACCCAAGTGTTTTAAAGTAAAGTTTTTATTACTCATACCATAATAGCTTAAACCTATTTCTGGAGATATTCTAGCTATATCTAGGGTATTATAATAATTAGCACCTACTTTTACATCTACACCATAACCATAAGTTTTAGCATCACTATCTATAGTAGCTGTATTGTTTTTATAAGTTTTTTCTATATCGGTTTTAGTATAATCAAGTCTTGTACTAGCACTAATATAATATTGATTAATACCATCTCTTGCTAATACTCCATAATAAGTTAAACCACCATAATAAGTTTTATCATCCAATTTAAGTCTTTGAGTAGCTTGTTCTTTAGAAGCATCTTCATAACCTAAGTAAAAACCAATTGTTCCATAATCATTTGGTAATTCTCTAAAAGACCCACCTATTAAACCTGTAGTATTAGAACTAAGTGATCCTACACTTTTTCCTATTTTAATAGATGAGTGATTATAATAAGGAAGTAAGAAAGTGTGATTTTTTGCATTTGGATTTTTATTAGGGATAAAAATATCTTCTAATTCGGCTAATAAATCAGCATCATTACCATAAGCTTCCCCTTTTTTAGATAATTCCATATCTAATACTTGAGAAAATTCTGTTTGAAAGTTTTTAGTATTTAAATCTCTTAATATATTAGAGATGTTAATATTTCTTAATCTAGCTGAATACACCATAGATTTAGCTAGGGTTTTACCGCTTACTTCATCTAAATCTACATGAGCCATATAACCCCCATTACCTACGCCTACAAAGTTAAAAATACCCGTAGGATCTATAATATTATTACCATCTACACCTAGATTATTATTAGTTTTATCTCCTATTGATTCTCCTTCTTTATTAATAAAGAAAGTATTAGCATCATAAACGATATTTTGTTGAATGTCTTTATTATTAATATAAATACTATCTGCATTAATACCACCTAAATTATTTCCACCTATGATGATAGAATTTTGCAATCTATCTTCTTTTGTTGTATATTCAGGTGCATTAAAATACCAGCCATCTATATTAAGTTTACCACCATTATTGTTTTCCAAATGGTAGCCATTGTTGTTTTTGCCTATAAAGCTTTTAGCACCATAATCACTAGGAAGATTACTTAAAATCATATTACCACTATTAGTAATACCGTTTTTAATCTCTCCTTGATTTGCTATATTTATATTTGCATTTTCTTGATTGTTTATAGTATTAATAATTCCATGAATATAGTTATTGATCTTATCAATCGTTCCACTATTATCTATTTTATCAATAGTGCCTTCATTTTTTATATGTGCTATATTAGCGTTAGCTTTATTATTAATGTCATTGATAAAACCACCATTACCTATAGCAGAGCTAATACTTCCTTCGTTTATAATGCTATCAACTTTACCTGTATTCATAATGATACCTATAGAACTTTGTGTTTGATTTTCTATAGTTTTTATATGAGCTTTTTCACCTTCATTAATGATTTGAGAGATAGTTTGGCTCTCATCTTTGGTTAAAGATGCTTTATTGACTATATTTTCCATAGTATTTTTATTTATAACATAAATCATATTAGAATTATTTGTGATTGTTCCACTAATATTTCCTGTATTATCAACAGAAGCTATATTGCTTGTATTGTCTTGATCAATTGTTATAGTGCCTGAGTTTTTTAAAAATCCTACTTCAGAATGGTTTTTTAAGTTTAAATCTAAAGAGCTTGAATTTTCAACAAGACTTATAGAACTATCATTTAGGTTAATTCCTTTTTCTATGGTTCCATTGTTAATAACACTATCTATATGAGATTTATCTTTTAAATCTATAGAACCTTGAATTTCTTTTTCATTTTTTATAGAACTAGCATAAGAATTATTATTTAAGCTAATATTTCCTGTAATGGTATTTTTATTATTTATAGCTCCATAGATATTAGCTTTGTTATTTAAATTTATATTGCCTTTTATAGTTCCTTCATTTAAGATAGCATCACCTGCTAGATTATAACTAAAGCTACCATCTTGATTAGGTGTTAATGCTGCTATAATAGCACCATCTTGTAAGTCGATCACATTGCCATTATTTACAGAAGTTCCATTATTATTTACACCTATGGTTCCTTTATT
>NZ_JAKMTE010000033.1:0-2320 GCF_025773025.1 Campylobacter sp. CNRCH_2013_0855
ATAGCTTCTTTAGCACTTAAATAAGCTTTAGTATCATCTTTTAAGATAAAGCTATAATGATCAAAGTTATTGATAGTATTTGCTTTTATATTTGTATTTAATATTAAATGATTATTAGTGCCACTTTTATGCATTAGAGCTTTTGATACAAAGTTATTATCTTCTTTAGTTTGTAAAAAGCTACCTGCTAATACATCTATATGAGTATTATTAAAAATATTAGTATTGCCACTTAGATATAAAGTATTATTATAGCTTTTATCATTCTCACTATATACACCAGAAGCACTTATAAATATAGCTTTGTTGTTTTTATACTCATCTATATTTAAATTATTTATATGAGTATAATTATCATGAGTATTCTTAGCTATACCTGCACTAATTACTACTTCTCCTTCTCTTTTATCAGATGCTGTACCTAGGGCTAGATTATCAAAGATAAAAGTATTATTAGCACTTTCATTTTTAGCATTAATAACATAAACATTAGAGCTAGCTGCACTTGAATAATCTTTAATATTTAAAGTATTATCATTAGCATTTTCATTCGCTCTTAAAATGATTTTAGAACCTTTATCTATATTAGAAGCATTCGATAAAGATTGCACCATATTATATTTTATAGTGTTTTTTTCTAAATTATCTGCTTCTATAATAGTAGTGAGGTTTCTACCTGATTTTACATTATCTAAAACTATACTATTAGCATTAGCACTACTTGCATAATAATCTTTATTATCCAAACTAACCTTGCTTACTCCATATAAATATAAAGGCATAGCAATGTTTGAGTTTTTAATAACAATGCTATTATTATTTGCTTTAGAACTTAGAGTTTGTGCTGCTGTGATTTGAATTTTATCTTGATGGTTTTCAACAGTAATGCCTTGGGTTAAATCCCCATTAATATGAATGCTATTATTATTAGCTCCTTTAGTAGCTACCCCACCATAAAGATTAAACTCATTTTTACCTGTAAAATTAGAATTAATTTCAAAAGGCTTTTTAAGATTAATGCTAATACTATTATCATTAGCTATACCATTATTAGTTATACCTGCATAAAAGTCTAAAAGAGCTTTTACTTCTATATTGGTATTTAATGCTAATAAGGTTTGTAAATCTTTTATATCTATGGTGTTTTTATAAGCATTACCTTGTATGATTTTACCCCCATAGATTTCCCCTACTAATACAGCATTATAGGCTAATGGAGTATTTTTAGTATCTACTCTTAAATCTAGTTTTAAATCATTGATTAATACACTATTATTACTTACTTCATAGCTTTGATTATTATTAACATCCACAAAAGCCCCTCCTAAGTGAGTAGCAGCTGATGTTGAATATGCTCCACTTGGACCATGGACTAATAAAGAAGCTCCATCTATAATAACTTTATTATTTTTAGCATTAGCATTATAGGTAATGGCTCCTGTTACATGAGTCATTCTCTCATCAAAGATATTACCTCCTAATGCACTTTGTCTATAAGGGGTAGTATGAAAGTCTATCTTTACGCCTTTATTTAATATAACTGTATTATTATTAGCATTAGCATCCACGCCAAAAGCACCTAAGATATAAGGAGCACCATTTAAAGGTAAGGTATAGGTGTTTTCAACACCCATATTTACATAGGCATCTTTTAAGAAATTTAAAGTATTATTACTTACTTCACCTTTTCTAGCTATGGCTGGAGTGATTAAAAAATTATATTTATTATCTAAGCCACTAGCTTTAGGATTAATTACTTCTTTATCGGTAGGTTTTAAATAATATACTGAAGATAATTCCCCTGCTTTTAATACTAAGGTATTATTATTTGCTTTTGCATTAAAAGTATAAGCAGAAACTAAAAAAGGTATATAACTGATTTGATTTAGGGTAGTATTAGCTGAGTTAGAACTATGAAAGCCATTAACTACAAAAATATCTTCTTTAATACTTGGAGTAAGTATGTCTTGCTTAAAGTATAAATCATTCATTTTTGCATGAGCTTTATCTTTAGGATTATCATAGATTAAAGTGATATTTGAAAGATTTTTATTGCTAGCCATTTGACCATAGAAGTTTTTACCACTTAAGAGTTTATAAGTATCAAGATTATAATCATATACATCATTATTTTCATAATGGTGTTTTTTAATTATATAAGCATTAGAAGTTTTATCATAATTTGCCTGGGTGGCAGCTTCTAAAGAACTTAGTGAAAAAATAGTAAATAAAGAAAGTTTTAAAAGATTGGAGTTTTTATAGTGTTTTAAAGAGTTTAAAGCATTTAAGCTAAAACGAAAATTATCGTATCCCCCCCCCC
>NZ_JAKMTE010000034.1:0-2153 GCF_025773025.1 Campylobacter sp. CNRCH_2013_0855
TTAAATACAAATATATTAGATCAAATTCAAAATTTTAAAGACCATTTACAAGACATTACTTCTGATATCAAAAAAAGTTTTAGTATTTTAGAATTGGATTTTTCAAAAATTTTAAAGTTTAATGAAGAAATTCATGAGTTTAAAATTTCATTTGAAAAAGATTTTGCATTATTAGGAGAAGTTTTAGTTCCTGCGTTAAAAAATGTCGAATTAGAACTTGCAAAAATTTATTTAATGCCAGCAATAAGCCAAGAAGATAAAAAAACAAGAATGATCTTGTGGATTTTAAAACAAGAAGAGTGGTTTGAAATTCTTCAATCAACACTGATAAATTTTTATAGTGCCATTTCAAGGGAAAATAAATGAATTTTTTACAAAAAAATATCTTAAATATTGAAAAAAATTTGGCAACTAAAATTTTAACTTGCAAAAATCACAAAAAACCTATTGGAAATAAACTTTTTTTAGAAAATATTCAAAGCAATTATTCAAACTACCCTATACTTTTTATATATGGTATAGGAGAGTATATCTTAGAACTTTTTAAAAATGAAAACTTAAAATATATTATTATTTTTGAAGATGATCTAGAGATAGTTTATCACATACTTCAAAATAATGATTTTAGTAATTTTCTTAAAAACAACCAACTTATAATCTATCACACTCAAGACTTTCATCTTTCAAATGCTAAGATAATGTTTTTAAGTCAAAACATTTTATTTTACCATGAAATTTTTACGCTATTTTCATTCAAAAAAACTCATTTTAGTCAATATATAGAAAATACATGCATTCAAGCACTAGAGCATATAAAAAATGCTATGCATTCAAGCTCTTCTTGTTTAGAAGGTTTAGAATTTTTCACAAAAAATCTCTATCCTATGCTAACAAATCCAAGCACCAAAGAGTTGTTAACAAAACACCAATCTAAAAGCAAAAATGCCATTATAGTAGCAAGTGGACCTAGTCTTATAAAACAACTCCCTTTGTTAAAACAAATTCAAAATAAAGTTACTATATTTTGTGCTGATGGATCTTATACTATCTTACACCAACACAATATCAAACCTGATTATATTGGTTGTATTGAAAAAAGTATAGATTCTAATGTTTTTTTTAAAGATTATTATGAAGACAATAATGCAATTTTTCTTCTTACAGACACGACAAATCCTAGTATCATCCAAACTTTACAAGATCATCAAAAAAACATCATTATTACCCTAGCATCTAGTAATTTTAATCATAGTTTTAAGCTTGATGATTATGGCTATACAGATACAAAATTTTCAAGCGTAGCTAATTATTTATACCATTTTGCTATAGGTTTAGGCTATACAAATATCATTTTAATAGGGCAAGATTTAGCTTATGATAAAAACCTAAATTCTCATCCTAAAGAATTTTTACTAGGTGAAAAAACAGATACACATCGTTATGAACTCATAAAAACATTAGCTTATGGAGGAAAAGAAGAAGTTTACACCCATTGTGTATGGGAACTTTATAAAAAAGCTTATGAGGAAGATATACAAAATAATAAACACCTTATCACCACTTATAATGCCACAGAAGGTGGAGCAAGGATAGAAGGAAGTATAGAAAAATCTTTTAAAGAACTTTGTAATGAAATTTTAAACAAACAAAACACAAATAAAAACTTTCCTTCTGTAAGTCTTTCAAATGATTATAAAAAATATATTTTATCTACAATTTCAACCTTGCAAAATCACATCCAAATTAACCAAATTTTTGCATCCCAATGTGAATTAATATTAACAAAATTAAACCCTATTATAGAGCAAATCAATTTTATAGCAAACAACTATACTTTAGAAGATGCTCTTAAACAACTTGATCATGTTCAAATCAATCTTGCTCAAGAATACATCAAAACTTTTAAATCTTTATTGTTTTCACAAAAAAACTGGGAAAGTATGAGCGATATACTCTATACTTTAATTTTTGCAAACGAGCCTAATTTTATAAAACTACAAAGTTTAAAAACACAAAATGATCAAGAAAAGCTTGTTAATACATTATCCTATATCATCAACCATAAAAGATATATCAAAGAAGTTATTGATATTTTATACCAACAAAGGATGATTTTAGAAAGAGCTTTGGCCGATATAGAACAAAAAAATAAC
>NZ_JAKMTE010000035.1:0-1923 GCF_025773025.1 Campylobacter sp. CNRCH_2013_0855
TTCTAATTCTTTTATTGTGTTTTCATCAAATAAAGCTTGCTTATCTTTATCATATAAAACATAATCTTCACAAAAATATAAAGCTTTTAATAAATAGGGTTTTGAATCGATGTTGATGTTGTTGATATCTTGCAAAGATAGTTTTTGTATATAGGCTATTTTTAAATTATTGATTACTTGTATAGACATAAGTTTATAATTATTATATTCTTGATTAAAGTGATTAAGATTTTCTAAAAATATTTTATACTCATTGATATATTCTTTTTCATCTTGTATATTATCTAAATATTTAAGACTTTGATTGAAAATATTATTATTGTAAAAATTACAAGAAAAACTATCAAAATTAAATTCTTTTAATAAATTACTATTTTTATCATCTATAGAACATAAAGGAGCAAAGGAATTTTGTATGTTTTTGTAGTAGGGGTAGAGAGAGTGGGTGGTGGATGTTGCTTTTCCTCCTAGAGAAGTTATGTTTATTATGAATAGTTTTTTTGCTTTGGTTGTTATATTTAAAATTAAAATTATCCCAGCGGGTGTTAAATAATATAAAGGCCTTCTATTGGCATCTTTTATTAAATATTCTAGTATAACATTTCTAGAAGTTTCATTTTTAATAATATCTTTTAAAAAGTCCAATTCTTCTAGTGTCTGCCTTTTATGAAAATCATCTAAAATAACACTTTTTTCTTGCCAATCTCTAAAACCTGAAATTCTAGCTAAAAAATCTCCAAAATCATAAAGTCCTATATAACAATCTACAATACCATCTTTAATATCCTTAAGATGTTCCATTAATCCTTTATTTGTCATTTTCTAGCCTTTTTAATTTACAAAGAAGAAGTAAAACAATATTTATTAGTTTTCTAACAAGAAGGATAATTGCTAATAAGTAAAGCACTACTAATAATCCATATTTGACAAAAAAATATCCACCAAAAAATATTATAATTAAAAGCATACTATCTGGAATAAGCAATAAATATACAAAAGTATCATATATCCAGTTTATAATCTTACTAGAAACTCCATATTTACTTTTGCAATTTTTGCATTTTATTTCTAATTTGCCTGAGAATATATTCCAAATATTTTGTAATTTATTGATTTTTGTTTTACAAACTTCACATTCTTTATAAATAGACATTTATTTTTCCTATATAATTTAAAAATTATCTTTAAAATTTAAATTATCTTCCGCATGCATTTAATCTTCCTTTAGCAATATTTATAAAATAATTAAGTTTTTTTGCTCCATATATTGCTGGGTATATCATTTCTTGAATTTCGGTTTTTAGTTTTGTTTTGTATAATAAATCCATTTTTTCATAAGAATTTATCATATTTTCTAATAACTGTTCTTTTTGAGGTATAGAACACATAAAGTTTTTATCTAGGCTTGAAGCAAATGGGATTAAATTAAAAAGAAAATAATCAGCATTAAAGGCTATTTTCATAAGTGCATAAGTGTCAGGCAATGCATCTATTTTGTTAATAAAAATGATATATCTATCCATAATGCTTATAAAATTATTCATTTCGTTTAAATTGGTAGTGCTATTAGAAGCAAGATAAAAATAATTAAGATTAGTTTCACTTTTTCTTCCAAATATACTTACTTTATTTCTAAGAGCTACCAAATAAGCATTGTCTAAACCTAAAATTTGCATAAATTTAAAATCTTTTTTAAAATTATGCATATAATTTAATAATTCTTTTTGATTAAGTTTTAATTCTTGATTTAAGTTTTGTTCTACAAAAACTTTTTTAAATTCTTCTTCGTTGCTCCAGAATAATTTAGATATCTCTTTTCTAATTTGATTTTCTTTTTCATAATAATACCTATCCCAAAAGATAAGCTCTAAAGGGCGATAAGCTAAGCTTATAAAGATAATAAAAGCTATAAGTAAACCACAA
>NZ_JAKMTE010000036.1:0-1769 GCF_025773025.1 Campylobacter sp. CNRCH_2013_0855
CAAATGATGAAAGATTTTTTAGATCAAAGAAATTTGATAGAAAAACACTTAGAAGAAATAAAACAACAATTATCAAAAATGCTTAAAGAATTTCTTTCTATAAGAAATGATCTTTCGTTTTCTAATGGATGTAACTCTTTAGAAGAAGAAATTAGACATTATTGGAAGATAGAGGCTTGGCTTGATGTAGAGCTTAAAAGAATATGTATAAAGCTTATAGATACAAGAGTTTCTTATAATAGTTTTGATTTTGAGAATGTCAAAGTATTATTAGCGCATACTTTAAGTTATGAAGAGCAAAAAACCATTATAAAATCACTCAATTTAGAAACAAACATTAAAAAGGATTAATATGAAATTATTAAGTACAAAAGAAGTTGCACAGTATTTGGGTTTTAGCGTTGATAGGATAAGAAAAATGAGAATGAGAAAAAATCAAGCTATTTATAACTTTCCAAAGGGTGTTAGAGTGGGAAAAGTTTTAATGTATGAAAAGAAAGAAATCGATGATTGGATAAAATATTGCAAGGTTAGCTAAGCTTTCCTGCAAGTTTTTCTATATAATCTCCCCACCACTGCATTAATCTTCTTTTTAATTCTATATTTTTACTTCTATTGTAAGCTTTCAATATTGCATTTTTTTGCTCATGAGCTAAGCATTGCTCTGCTATATCCATACTTACTCCATGTTCCAATTGCTTTTCGTTTGCAATGCTTCTAAACATAGCACGAAATCCATGCGCGCTTTGAATTCCTTTATATCCTAAGCGTTTATTGGTATTGCATGTGATATTTTCACTATTACATCCTTTTTTAGAAGAACCAGCAAAAACATAATCATTGACTTTAATCGCATATTGATTTTTTAATATACTTATGGCTTGTTTACTTAATGCTATATTATGCTCTTTACGCATTTTCATTTTTTGAGCTGATATAGTCCAAATTTCATTTTTAAAGTCTATCTCATCCCAAGTAGCTTTTATAACATTGCCAGGTCTTTGGGCTGTTAAAAGCACAAAAAGCATTAAATTTTTATGACTTTGTTTGATATCTGAATGTATTAGAGTATTTATATATTCTTTAATATCAGATTCATCTAATAGGGTAGGTTGGTGTATAACCTGATTTGGTTTTTTAAATACAATATTGTTTTTGATAGAAGCTACGGGATTGTTTTCTATGATCTCAAGTTGTAAAGCATATTCAAATACTTTATTTATCCATATCTTTGCTTTTTGAAGCGTAGCGCTTTTATGCTCTATGGTCTTTAAAATATTAACAATATCTACTCTTTTTATATCATTAATATTTTTATATTCTAAAGATTTAAAAATACCTTCTTTGTAGCTTAGTCCTCTTTGGATTGTTTTCGCTGCTAAATTACTCTTTCTTGCATTTTCTAATACTTCATCATATAATACGCCAAATTTCAATCTTTTTGCATTGCTTATGTTTTGACCCTTGGCTTTTAGTTTGTGTGAATTTATAGCTATTTCTCTAAGCTCTGCTAGAGAAAGTAAGGGATATTCCCCAAGTGTTATATAAGTATCATTAGCTTGTCTTGTTTTAAATAACTTTTTGCCACTAGGATAAACAAAAACATATAATCCTTTTATACTAGGATCACTAAATTTTATAAATTTTTTACCATTATCGCATTTTACGCTTTTTAAGAAACTATCTGTAAGTTTATTAATTTTTGCCATTTTTATTCTTTGTATTATTGTAAAAAGTAACCCATTTAGTAGCCCACTTTTTTAAAAGTA
>NZ_JAKMTE010000037.1:0-1688 GCF_025773025.1 Campylobacter sp. CNRCH_2013_0855
AAAAGAAAGATTATAAAAGCGTAATAGCTTAGAATCTTCTTTGGTGTCGTTTTTCTCTAAATTCTCAAGTAAGGTTTTATTGTGAGAATAATTAAATTCTATAACGCTTTTATAAAGTTCTTTTCTTGCATTTAAGTAAGTATTTGTGATTTTATCTTTGTGCAATAAGAATATAGTATAAAAGCTAGAATGATAAGGAAATTTTTCTTCGTTAAATAAGGCTTGATTGTTTTGATTAAAACTTGTAAAACTTTCACAAAAATATAAAGCTTTTAATAGATAAAATTCTGAATTAATGTGAATATTGTCTATTGTATCTTTTAGTCTTAATGCTTTATAATCTTTTGATATACTTTTAAGTAAACTTTTTTCATTAAGTAAAGATGGAGTTTTTTTAACATCATAAAAAGGATAGTAATAATTTTTTAAATCTTTTGAAATCTTACCATCATAATATAATTGAATTCTTTGCATATTTTTAATTTGTGTTTGATGACAATGTGCTAAGTTATGATAATATTTTTCTTCAGAACTTAAATGAGTTTCATATTCTCTTATAAAATCAATAAAAGAAATACCACTATCTTTTAACCAATCTTCTATTTTAGAATTAATCCACCAAAGAATTATCATACCAGTGCCAACAATACTAATGGCTGCTAAAACACCTAACAAGGTGCCGCTTGCAATTGCTATCGCACTATAAGTTGTAATGGCTGCTGTGCTTATTATCGGTATTCCTATTTTAAAAATTTGTGAAGCAATAATTTCAGAACCAATTTTTACAGAAACTTTTAAACCATCTTTTGTTTTTTGATATTCTATTAAAGCATCAATTCCACTAAGGGTATTATCTGCTCTTTTTATGATGATTTTAAAAGGGAGTAGGTAGGGTTCGAGGTTTTTGAAAAAGTTAGATATTGTATCCATTGTATTATCTGCAAATCCAGTAGCACCTGTGATGGCTTGAACTTCATTTTGATGCATAAAATTTTCCGTTTTATTTGCATCTTCTATTTCTTTAAGTAGTTTTTCTCCTATTTCATCTACACCTGCATCTTTTAAAAGAATTTGCAATTCTTTTTCTGTTTCGTTTAAGGTTTTATTTTGAGTGTTAAGTTCTATCTCATTCATTTGTGCATTCTTTTAGTTTAGATTGTATGGATTTAAGTTTATTAGTTTGTTTTTGACCGAGTTTGAGTTTCTTAAAATTATAGATCGCTTTTTCTAATTGCATTTTTAAATAACTATCAGTGTATATTTTTAATTCTTTATTTAAAAACAATAAAACTTTGTCAGTAGTAGTGTTAATTTGACTCATACCATTTAAAATTGTCATAGTTTTAGGGGTATTTAAATCACAAATATAATCTTGTAAAAATTCACTCAAATACATACTAGTAAATCCACTATTATAGCCAATTAGGGTGTTAATATACATTCCAATTCTAACTACATCAAAGCTATCAAACTTATGAATATCTTTTTGCAAAAAATCCTCTTCTAAACGAGTATTTAGAAAAAATAAAAAATCTTCAAAAACTTTAAATCTTTCCTTATCAAATAAAAAATAAGTTTTATGATTTGTGATATTTCTTTCATTGTATAAAAGATAGGATATAATATAGGTATTTGAATTTGTTGTAACATGCCCAGCTTGTCTCATAAGCTCAACATCTTCTTCTGTG
>NZ_JAKMTE010000038.1:0-1686 GCF_025773025.1 Campylobacter sp. CNRCH_2013_0855
AGCTATAGTGGCTGGGATGGTGCCTTTACGTCTACTTTTAATGGTAATGGTTATGCTTTGGAAAATATCAAAATGGATTTAGATCAACTTAATATTTCTGACCCAAGATATAGAGTTATAGGCATTTTTGGTGCTGTTGATGGTGGTAGTATTAGAAATTTAAAAGTTAATAATGTTGATTTTAAGGTTAACGTAAATGGGCAGTCTAATGCTATAAACATAGGCGGTTTGGTTGGAAAAACACAAAATAGCAAATTTGAAGATATAGAGCTTTCAAATATAAAACTTAGCGGAAATTATTTTCAAAACGCCGGTGGTTTTGCGGGTTTAAGTAAACAAGATGGGGAATATTCTCGTATTAAAATAAATAATGTATATATTGAAGCATTATATGGTGTAAATAGTGGAGGATTTATAGGTACTATTGATGGTGGAAAATTTTATGACATATCAATATATGGGAGAGAGGAAGATAACGGATATGGAATTATAAATGGTTCTTCTGGTGCTGGCGGTGGTTTCATAGGATATATTGATAGAAGTACAAACACTGATAGTATCTTTAAAAATATCAAAGTTGCGGATTTTAAAACTATCTTAGGTGGTAATACTTATGGAGCTGGAGGTTTTATAGGGTATGCTAATTTATGGAATGGAGCAAATTTAAATTTTGAAAATATTGCGATAGAAAATATAGATAAAATAGAATCTTCTAAAGCAGCTGCAGGATTTTCTTCGTATATTGATGCAAATGTAAATGCTAAAAATATTACTATTAAAAATATAGGTGAAATTTATTCTATGAGTGGTAGTGTAGCAGGATTTGCTAACCAAATTTTAAGCTCTTACAGTACTATACATAATTTTGAAAACATAATGATAGATGGTATAGGAAATTTTAATCTTGGTTTTCAAAGTAATGGTAAAACCTCTGCAGCTTTTGCTAACACCATTTCTAATGGAACTTATAAAAACATATCAATAAATAACATCGAAAAAGTAACATTTGATGATTTTGATTCTGGTGATTTTTCGTTATTTGCTGGAAATGTTGGAGATGCATTCAAACCAAACGATAAGACTGTGTTTGAGAATATAATTATACATGGGGTTGAAAACATACAGGGTAGAAATGGCAAAATATTTTCTTTTGCAAGAGATCTTAGCGGGAATGTTGAATTGAATAATGTTTATATATTCTTAGATGGTAATTATCAAGGAAAAGAACAGTATTTGTTTGCTGATACTAGATTTGGACTAAATGAGAAGGTTAGTTTTAATAATGTAAATGTTTATCTAAAAAATGGAGTATTTGATAGAATTAAAGATAGTGAAGCAACTTACCAAGGCAAGATAACATTTGTTAAATTTGATGAAAATGAATTAGCAAGTAAAAAGCAAGATTTCATCACCTCCGCTCAAATAGCCACAGGAATACAATATGATCAAGCTTCTAATTCATTTAAAACTACCACTGACTTTAAAGTAACAGATCCTAATTTTAGCAACATAGGTGAAGGTGGAGAAGGTGGAGAAGGTAGTGATGCAAAGCTAGATGAAGATGATTTACTTCAAGAAATGATTAAAAAAGAAATCATCGATGATATCACCAATGGAAAATATAAATTACAAATAAGTGATTTATTAAAAATGCTAGAAGATAAAGCAAATTATTCTACAATGAGC
>NZ_JAKMTE010000039.1:0-1680 GCF_025773025.1 Campylobacter sp. CNRCH_2013_0855
GATGATAGTTGGAGTAAATCTTTTACATCTACTTTTAATGGTAATGGTTATACTTTGAGTAATATTGTGTTAGATGCTTCTATTTTTAACAGTAGTAATAATAAAACACATGGAAAATATTATATAGGTATTTTTAGTGGAGTTGGAAATGGTGGTGTTGTCAAAAACTTAAAAGTTGAAAATATCAATATGAAAGGTGATAAAGCCACTGGAACTATAGCAGGTGTTTCAAAAGGTGGAGGTTTTTATGATATTTCTGTTAAAAAAGTAAAACAAGTAGATTCTGTATTTAGCCATGCAGGAGGTTTTGTGGGGGCTATAGATGGCTCTAAAGGAGGAAATTATGAAAGAATATCTATTGAAGAGTTGACAAAGATTGAAGGAGAAAATGGTGCTGGAGGATTTGCTGGTTATGCGAGTTCAGGTGTTTTTAAAGATATAAATATTTATAAGAGCAATAGTATTTTTGGTCAGCATTCTGGAGGTTTTATAGGTTATGTGGGAAAACCCGGTGCTTACGCTCCTACAGTTGATAAAATAATTTTTGAAAATATTAAACTAAGTGATTTTGATAAAATAGGTGGCTGGACTTGGACTGGAGGTTTTATAGCCAACTTTTGGGGTCATAAAGCCAATGAGGTATTATTTAAAAATATTTTACTTGATGATATAAGAAAAATAACAGCAGAGCAAGGTGTTGGAGGTTTTATAGTAAAATCAAACGCTGGTAAATATGAAAATATTACTTTAAACAATATAGGAGAACTTTCAGCTACCATGGGAGCTGAAAGTTCTGGTGGTTTTATAGGTCTTATAGAAGATGGAGAATTTAAAAATATTAAACTAAATGATATTGAATTTATAAAATTTTATGAGGGTGAGTTTACTGGTTTATTTGCAGGTGAAATTTTAAAAGGAAGCTATGAAAATATATCTATAAGCAATATAGATAAGATTGATGTATATGATGTGAATTTTTTATCTTTGTTTGCCGGACAAATAGGGAATAGTTATGTTTCTGGAAATTCAACTTTTAAAAACATAATCATTTATAATATAGGTAATATAAAATACGATGGATATATTAGTGGTGGTTATGGTGATCCATATTATGGAAATATAGGTATTTTTGCTGAGCAAGCTAAAAATGCTACCTTGGAAAATATCTTTGTGTCTTTAGATGGTTTAACTATAAGCAATGACAAAAGAAACGATTTAAGATTTAAAACAGCTTTTATTTATAATAATGAAAGCGACACTGCTTTTTCTGATAATAATGTAAATTTCAAAGGAAATATTTTTCTTTATTATGATAAAGATTTATTTTCAGCTTATGATAACTATACAGATAATAAATATAATAACAATTTAACTTTCTCCCAAAATCAATACGATAACTTCATCACTTCCGCTCAAACAGCCACAGGAATACAATATGATCAAGCTTCTAAATCATTTAAAACTACCACTGACTTTGATATAACAGATCCTAATTTTAGCACCATAGGTGAAGGTGGAGAAGGTGGAGAAGGTAGTGATGCAAAGCTAGATGAAGATGATTTACTTCAAGAAATAATCAAAGAAGAAATCATCGATGATATCACCAATGGAAAATATAAATTACAAATAAGTGATTTATTAAAAATGCTAGAAGATAAAGCAAATTATTCTAAAATGAGT
>NZ_JAKMTE010000004.1:0-123062 GCF_025773025.1 Campylobacter sp. CNRCH_2013_0855
GGCTTTAGCCATAGCACCTAATTCATCATTAGTATTAACACTAATCATAGCTGAATCTTTAGTTTTATGATTGATAAAATCAAAGAAAGAGTTAAGGCCGGTTTGGATTTTTTTGAGTGGGGATAAAAACCTGCTAATAACTATTTTAATTAATAGCAAAGCCACAACTATTGCTATTAAAGTTACAACAACTTGTTTGACTAAATCTTTATTTACTTTTTCTGAGTACACTCTTTCTTTTGTGACTGTACATACTTTATATTTCAAATTAAAAGAATTTGTACACATTACAGCCTCTATACTTCCATCTTCATTTGGAATATATGCAATTTCGCTTTCATTTTGTGGATTTAAAAATTCAGGATTTGTTTTCATATAAGCTGAAATATTTTCACTGAATTTATCTTTTTTACCTATTTTCTCAATTTCGGGGTGAAAGAAAACATTTCCCTCGATATCATATATAGCTGTATATGCTTGAGAACTTTTTCCAACTGAAAGTACATCTTTTGAAAACCTTTCTAAATCATAATCTCCTCCAACAACACCTATAAACTGTTTATTTTTAAATACAGGTACTGCATATGCAATTTTCATTTTTCCATCAGCAAAACTAGAATATGGATCTGATACGATTAATTTCTTTTCTTCTTTAGCTTTAATATACCATGCTCTAGTTTTTACATCAAATCCTTTAGATTTATCCAAATAGGTATGATCAGATTTATAGTGTTTTCCTGTTTCGTCTAGAGCAAAATAAATAATATCAAAATTATTCGCTTTCTTAAAAGCTTCTAAAAAATTGTAAATGCTTTCATCGTCAGAAAAATCTTGCTTTACAATTTCTTCAGCCAAAATAGCAATTGCATCTCTTTTTGTATGTGAATATATAGCAAAAACTTCTGCTGTATCTAACATGGTTTTTCTTTGAATCTCTTCAAGATAAGTATAAGTATCCTCTTTAGAGTTGTAATAACTCATACCATTAACCACCGCAAGTACTATAATACTCACAATAGCGATCACCAAAGTTAATCTACTTGTAATACTTTGAAACATTTTTACTCCTTGTATTGAATGTTGTATTGACAAATAAGATTAAAATTGTATTATTTGATTTAAAATTGATAAAAAATGTAATTTAAATAACAAAAAATATAGAAAAAATATTTTTAAAATATACAAGTTATAGAGGAATAAAAAAAGATTATAAAGCCTACATATAGCAGGCTTTTAGTTATAGTTTACCTTCGTTTTTGCTTAAGTAATCAGCTACACCTTTAGGGTCAGCTTTCATACCTTCATCACCTTTATTCCAACCAGCTGGGCAAACTTCACCATGTTCATTAGTAAATAACATAGTATCAACCATTCTAATCATTTCATCAATGTTTCTTCCAAGTGGTAAATCATTAACTACTGCATGGCGGATTGTTCCATCAGCATCAAGCAAGAAAGAACCTCTTAAAGCAACTGCTTCTTCAAATAAAACATCAAAATTTCTAGCAATTTGTTTTGTTAAATCAGCTACTAAAGGGAATTTAACTTGACCTATACCACCTTGATTTACTGGCATATTTTTCCATGCAAAATGAGAAAATTCATTATCGCAAGATACGCCGATTACTTCAATACCTCTATCTTTAAAATCTTGATATCTTTTATCAAAAGCAATGATTTCAGATGGACAAACAAAAGTAAAGTCTTTTGGATAGAAAAATACTACTGCGCCTTTTGGTCCTATATTTTTATAAAGATTAAAATCTTCAACTATTTGATTATTTCCTAATACAGCAGGTGCTGTAAAATCAATAGCTTTTTTAGTTACTATCATAATTTTATCTCCTAATTAATAAATTTTATTTGTAACAAAATAATATCATTTGTAAATTTAAAAATTTATTAATTGTGTAAATTTGTATGTAAATTAATTTTATTATCAAAATTAAAAGATTTTAAGAATAAAATTAAGACAATTTTGATAATCTTGCATTTAACATTTAATATTAAGGAGTAAAAAATGGCAGTTAAAATTACTGATATTTGTATAGCATGTGGTTCTTGTATAGATGAATGCCCAGTAAGTGCAATCGTAGATGATGCAAATAACCCTGAGGGTGAAGATAGATATTATGTTTATGCTGATAAATGTGTTGAATGTGTAGGACATAATGATCAGCCAGCATGTGCAAGTGCATGTCCAACTGATGGCTGTATCGTATGGAGCGATGTAATTAGTGGTCAACCAAGCCGTGATAACATCGGAAGTGATTTAAGAGACGGTTCAACTCCAGTATTTGCTTAATAGTTTAATGTAAGTATCTTGTTTTCAAGCTACTTACAAACTCTTCTATAAACTCTAAATTTTATATAATTTTAAAGCATTTTTTGATATAATTAGCTCTTTTATAAACATAAAACTTATCTAAATTAAGGGGACGATTTTGGAAAAAACACTTTCTATTATTAAACCTGATGCAGTAAAAAAAGGCGTTATTGGTCAAATTTTAACACGCTTTGAAAGCAATGGTCTAAGAATAGCAGCAACAAAAAAAATACAGCTTTCAGAAAAAGAAGCACAAGAATTTTATGCTGTACACAAAGATAGACCATTTTTTAAAGACTTAGTTGAATTTATGATCAGTGGTCCAGTTGTGGTTTCTGTTTTAGAAGGCGAAAATGCTGTGTTAAAAAACAGAGAATTAATGGGTGCTACAAATCCAAAAGAAGCGGCTCCTGGTACTATCAGAGCAGATTTTGCAGATAGTATTGATGCAAACGCGGTTCATGGAAGCGATAGCTTGGAAAATGCAAAAATTGAAATAGAATTTTTCTTTTCAAAAACTGAAATTTTATAATGAAAATTGCCTTTGCAAAACTTAGCTCTGTAGCTTATCCTTTTAAACTAGATCTTGATAATATAGTTTTTGAAGGAACTATTACAAAAGTTAATCCAAAATTAGCTAAAATAACAGCTAATTTTAAAGGATTTACTTATAGAAATTGCGATCGATGTGGTGATGAAATGGAACTTGAAATCGATCAAAATATAGAGCTTTTTGCAAGCGATGGAATTTTTAAAGATGAAAATAATACTTTAAGTGATACTATGGAGTTTTTTGACTCTCATATTGACTTAATAGAGCTTGCTACAAGTGAATTACAATCTTACTTAAGTGATTATTTTTATTGTAATAAATGTTTAAATTAATAAAGGAGTAAAAAATGGCAGTACCTAAGAGAAGAGTGAGTAAAACTCGTGCAGCAAAACGTAGAACTCATTATAAAGTTACCCTACCTATGCCTATTAAGGATAAAGATGGTAGCTACAAAATGCCTCATCGTGTAAATCCTGTAACTAAGGAATATTAAGAACAATGACGAGCATTGCTATTGATGCAATGGGTGGTGATTTTGGGGAAAAGCCTATTATAGAAGGTGTAATTCAAGCTCTAAAAGAGCGAAAATTTAAAGCCATCTTAGTAGGAGATCCTCAAAAGCTTAAAACCCTAATCCCTCAAGAATTAAATCCATACATAGAATACGAAGAAGCTTTTGATGTGTTTGCTATGGAAGAAAATTCTACAGATGCATTAAAACGAAAAGATAGTACTATTTATAAGGCTATAGATTTAGTAAGAAATCAAAAAGCAAAAGCTGTTGTGTCAGCTGGACATAGTGGAGCTACTATGAGTTTGGCTACTTTAAGACTTGGAAGATTAGCCAATATCGCTAGACCTGCAATAGCCACTTTAATGCCAAATATCCATTCAAGAACATTAGTGCTAGATGTTGGTGCAAATGTTGATTGCAAAAGTGAACATTTGTTTCAATTTGCCATTATGGGTGAAGCCTATGCTAAAGAAATTTTAAAAATTGCTAAGCCTAGAGTTGCTTTGCTTTCAAATGGTGAAGAAGAGTGCAAAGGAAATGAGCTTACCAAAGAAACTCATCAACTTTTAAAACAACTTCCAAATTTTGTAGGAAATGCTGAAGGTAGAGATATCTTTAATGGCACTATAGATGTATTAGTATGCGATGGTTTTAATGGAAATATCTTGCTTAAAACCGGAGAGGGTGTGGCAAGTGTTATTACAAAACTTTTAAAACAAGAAATTCAAAAATCTTTTTTAGCAAAACTTGGTTATTTTTTAGCAAAACCAGCTTTTAATGAATTAAAAACTCATATTGACTATGAAGAATACGGCGGAGCCCCGCTTTTAGGCGTAAAAGAATGTGTTATTATAAGTCATGGTAAAAGTGGTCCAAAAGCTATCAAAAATGCTATTTTTCAAGCATTAAATTTCACACAATCAAATATAAACCAAACTATAGAAAAAGAACTTACAAATTATGAAATCAACTAAAGCTTCTTTAAAAAGTATAGCTTCTTATATTCCCAAAAAAATACTTAGTAATCATGATCTAGAAACCATGGTTCAAACTAGCGATGAATGGATATTAAGAAGAACAGGTATAGAGCAAAGACGTATAGCAAATGATGATGAAAATACAAGTGATCTTGGTACTAAAGCAGCTATTAAAGCTATACAAAGAGCTAATTTAAATCCTCAAGATATAGATGCGATTATAGTGGCTACTTTAAGTCCTGATTATTTTACCATGCCATCAACTGCATGTAAAATTGCTCACAATCTTGGTTTAAAAAATGTCACCGCTTTTGATATTTCTGCGGCATGCTCTGGATTTATTTATCTCTTAGAGCTTGCAAAATCTATGGTTGAAAGTGGTGCTAAAAAAAATATATTAATCATAGGAGCTGAAAAAATTAGTTCTATTATAGATTATACTGATAGAAGTACATGTGTTTTATTTGGTGATGGAGCTGGAGCTGGAGTTGTATCATTAGATGACAACTTTCCAATCATAGACACTCATACTGCAAGTGATGGAGAATTTGGAAGTTTATTAATGACTCAAAGATCTCAACAAAGTAACATTTGTACTCCACTTTCGTTACAAATGAAAGGTAACGAAGTATTTAAAATTGCAGTTAATACCTTAAGTAATGATGTTATTGAAATTCTTGCAAAAAACAATATAAAAAGCGAAGAAATTGATCTTTTTATACCCCATCAAGCTAATTTAAGAATCATTAAAGCTGTGCAAGAAAAATTAAATCTCAAAGATGAACAATGTGTAGTTACAGTACAAAAATATGGCAATACATCAGCTGCTTCAATACCTATGGCTATAAATGATGCATATGAAGAAGGTCGTTTAAAACAAGGTTCGTTAATACTACTTGATGCTTTTGGCGGTGGATTTACTTGGGGTTCAGCGCTACTTTATTTTGGAGGGGAATAATAAATTCATTTATTATTTAACCCCCCCCCCTATAATTCTATCCAAAACAGACTGTTTTATAGTGTTATCAGAAGAATCTACACGGATATAAAATTCAACTCTATTATTCATCTCATCTTCTTTATTTTGAGTTAATGGATAATTATCTCCGTAACTTACAACCACCAATTGAGAAGAATTTATACCACTACTAACAAGATAATCAGCCACCACTTGAGCTCTTTTACTAGCTAAATCAAAATTTCTTTTTGGGTCCTTATCGCTTGCATCAGTATAACCTCTGATTTCTATTTGAGCTTGAGTTGGCATTCTCTTTAATACTTCACTAATACGCTTTAAAAAATCTTGCACATCAGTTGAATCAATTTGAGTACTACCTCTAGCAAATTCAACTCTTGCAGGTAGATTCAACACAACGTTATTTTCTCTTTGATCTAATGCTGCTTTTAGTTTTTCTATATTCTCTTGCTGAGTGATACTTAATTTTTTAAGCTTTTCAAGTTCTTCAACATTTGCATTAGATGGCGCACTGTATTTATTATGCACTTCACTTTCTTTTTCTAAGGGACTAGAAGCAGTAAATTCAAAAATTTTAACAAATTCAGTTTTTAAAGCCTCAGTTTTTGCAGGATTACTTTCAGAAATTGCCCAAAGAGCAATAAAAAGTGCCAAAAGCAAACTTAAAAAGTCTGCATAAGGCACAGCCCATTTCTCACCAGCTGGACACTCTGGACATTTATGTTTTTTTCCCATTTTTAACTCTTACTTATCAAACTGAGAAATTCTAGGCTCACCTTGTCCAAGATAATTAAACAATTTAGCCTCTAAATCTCTAGGGTTAGCTCCTTCTGCAATGCTTACAATAGCATGCGAGATCACTATCCTTTCTTTAATGAGCTCATGAGCATTAGCTTTGATTTTATGACCCCAAGGTCCAAATAAAGCATAAGCACCAAAAATCCCCGTTACTGTTGCAGTAAATGCCCCTGCAATACCTGCTGCCATAGCTTGAGGATCATCTAAAAGTTGTAACGCAAGCATAAGCCCCATAACCGCACCAACAAGTCCCATAGTAGGACAAGTCTCGCCAAAACGGATCCAGTATTCTGCCGTTTCTTTATAGTATTCTTCCATTTCTTCTATTTGGATTTCCATGCTTTCTTTAATTTCTTCTACACTCTTGCCATCAACCATCATCATCATGGTTTCTTTTAAAAACTCATTATCTATTTCATTAGTTTTTGATTCTAAAGCCAAAAGTCCATCTCTTCTTGCTATGATAGAGTATTCTACAAGTTCAGCTATTCTCTGACTTAAATTTACCCCTGCACCTTTAAAGGCAAGTTTTAATTCTTTATAAGCTGCTTTAACAAATTTTTTATGCGTTGCTGTCATCGCACAAAATGCTGCAGTTGGAACCACGATCAAAAACGAACTTAAGTGCAAAACATGTAAAGGGTTACCACCCTCTAAAATATCCCCTACAGAAATACTAACAACAGCTAATACCATCCCAAGTATGGTTGAAAGATCCATTAGTTATTCTCCTTATTTTAATGCGCCCCAATTTTTGGCAATACTTGATGAAGTTTTTAATTTAACTTTTAATTTTACAATATTTTCCATAATATCACTAGCATTTTTTGCAAATTCCTCACAAAGTTCATCTTTTACTTCAAAAATAAGCTCATCATGAATTTGTAAAATCAAGCGTTTATTTTCATCTAAATCTTTTGCAATTTCTATCATTGCAAGTTTTATTATATCGGCAGCAGAGCCTTGAAGTGTAGAGTTAATACTCTCTCTTTCATACATTGCCACATGCATAGGCTTTGCATTTTCAAAATCAAAATAACGCTTACGACCTAGCAAAGTCTTTATAAAACCATTTTGCTTAGCTTCATTTTTTACCTTTTCAAAATAAGTTTTAATGCTAGTAAAATTCTCAAAATATTTTTCAATATATTCTTTAGCTAACTTTGCTTCTATTTTTAAATTTTGACTCAAAGTCTTATAACCCATGCCATAAATAAGACCAAAATTTATACTTTTAGCAATACTTCTTGTCTCATAATCACTATAGCCAAAAATCATAATAGCAGTTTTTGCATGAATATCCTCATCATTTGAAAACGCTTCTAGCAATTTCTCATCTTCACTAAAATGTGCTAGCATTCTAAGCTCAATTTGTGAATAATCAAGCGAGATAAAGCTAAATCCTTCTTTTGTTACAAAACAAGATTTATAATCTTTAGCATATTGACCATGTGCAGGGATATTTTGCAAATTTGGGTCTTTTGATGAAAGGCGTCCAGTTGCAGTACCAGTTTGCAAAAAGCTTGAATAAATTCTTGAGTTTTCATCTTTTTTAGCTAATTTTAACAAAGGCTCGCAATAAGTAGAAACTAATTTTGCAAGCTCTCTATAAGCTAAAATTTCTTTCACAATCGGATGTTCATCTAAAATAGTATTTAAAACCTTTTCATCAGTAGAATAACCTGTTTTACTTTTTTTACCACTTGGTAGTTTTAGTTTTTCAAATAAAATATCCCCTACTTGTTTTGGAGAGTTAATATTAAATTTTTCACCCGCTAAATCATATATTTTTTCACTTAATATTTTAATATCTTGATTAAAACTTTGCATTAGGCTTTCAAGTTTTTGAGTATCAAGTTTAATGCCATTATTTTCCATCATAATTAGCACTTTGATAAATTCAAACTCATTTTTTTGTGCAAGTTCAAGCAAAGGCTTTTCTAAATTTTTTAAAAAATACAGATAAAATCTTAAAGTAACATAAGCATCCTCAGCTGCATATTTACAAGCTTTTTCTACATCCACTCCTGCAAAGCTTTCTCCTTTTTTTACCAAATCTTCAAAATGTAAAGTCTCATAATCAAACAATCTTTTTGCTAAATCATCCATATTTACACGCAAACTTGGTTCTTTAAGCCATGCAAGTATCATAGTATCAGCATAATTTTTTGGAGGAAGTAAATTAAAATTATTTTTTATAATCTCAAAATCATATTTAAGATTATGTCCTATAACCGTGCTTTGATAGATTTTTTCTATGCCCTTTTTAGCTACTTGCATAGAAATTTGCTTACAAACTCCCAAATAATCATGTGCAAGTGGCACATAAAAGGCTTCACTTTCATGAAAACAAAAGCTAAACCCTACTATCTTTGCTTCTTTAGTATCTAAGCCCGTAGTTTCAGTGTCAAAAGCAACAATACTTTGATCATCAATTTTTTCTAAAATTTCAAATAATTCTTTCTCATCTAAAATTAATCTTGCATTAAATCCTAAATTTTTATCTTTATTAGTAGGATTAGTACGTAGTTTTTTTAATAAAGCATTTAATTCATAATACTCTAAAATATCCATAATCTTAAGCAAAGGTTCATCTTTTGGATACTCACAATTTAAAAGCATATTTTTCACATCTAAATCTTCATACAAAGAAGCAAGTTTTTTACTCAAAAAAGCATTTTCTTTGCCTTCAAGCAATAAATTACGGCTTCTTTCATTACGCACTAGTGTTAAGTTTTCATAAATTCCCTCAATACTTTCAAACTCATCAAGTAAATTTTTAGCACCCTTAGTACCAATTCCTTTTACCCCTGGGATATTATCTGAGCTATCTCCACATAGAGCTAAAAAATCTCTTATTTGACTAGGTTTTACCCCATATTTTTCCAAACATCCTGCTTCATTATAATCATTTTTTGAAATAGGACTATAAATACTAACTTTATCATCTTTTATAAGTTGATATAAATCTTTATCTTGAGTGATAATTCTTATAAAAATATCCTTATTTTCGCACTCTTTAACCAAAGATGCTATGATATCATCAGCCTCATACCCTTCACAAGAAAAGCTTGAAAAACCCATTTTTTCTATCATTTGAATGCAAATTGGAATTTGAGCTAATAAATCAGGTGGAGGTGGAGTGCGGTTGATTTTATAATTTGGATCAATTTCACTTCTAAAAGTTTTTCCTTTGCTATCAAGAGCAAAAATAATCATATCACTAGGATGTTCATTTTTCAAACTATAAATAAAATTAGCAAAACCGCTAATCATATTACTAGGTTCGCCTTTTGAATTTTTCAAACCCTTTAAAGCATAAAAAAGTCTAAAGAAAAAGCCAAAAGTATCAATTATGGTTAAAGTTTTCATTTTTTTCCTATATTTAAAAAATAATAATAATTATCGCCCAAAATTATTTAAAAGTCGGTAAAAAGCATTAAATTTCCATTTTAAGCATTTTAGATAAAATTATCATTTTGAAATTTCAAATAAAGGTTTAATCTTGCAAACAAAATCAATCGCGGATGAAAATTTTCAAACTCCACAAGGAAAAAAAGCTTTTAAAAAAGCTGTGTTTTCATGTTGGCTAGGAACTGCTATGGAATATGCAGATTTTGCACTTTATGGCTTAGCTGCAGCTACTGTTTTTTCAGAAGTTTTCTTTCCTGAGCAAACTCCTGTTATAGCATTATTGCTTAGTTTTGTTACTTATGGCATAGGTTTTATCGCTAGACCTATTGGAGCTTTGTTTTTTGGATATTTAGGAGATAAATACGGAAGAAAAAATGTATTAATGAGTACTATTGCATTAATGGGTATTTCAACTACTTTAATTGGCTTTATACCAAGTTATGCAGTAATTGGAATTTGGGCTCCTATATGTTTGGTTATTTTGCGCTTTATGCAAGGCTTTGGTGCAGGTGCTGAGCTTTCAGGTGGAACTGTCATGCTTGGAGAATACGCTCCTAGCAAACATAGAGGTTTAATCTCTTCTATCATCGCTCTTGGATCAAATAGTGGAACCTTACTTGCAGCTTTTGTATGGCTTTTAGTTACAAGTATGGATGATACTAGTTTTAAAGAATGGGGGTGGAGAATTCCTTTTATAGGAAGTATCTTCATAGCACTTTTTGCTGTTTATATGCGTTTAAATGTAAAAGAAACTCCTGTTTTTGAAAAACAAAAAGAATTAATGCTAAAAATTCGTCATGAAAATGAAACACATATGAAAAAAGATGAAAGAACTTTTTGGCAAAAAAGTCGTGCATTTTGGACTATGGTGGGTATAAGGATAGGAGAAAATGGGCCATCTTATCTCGCACAAGGCTTTATAGTAGGCTATGTAACTAAAATTTTACTTCTTGATAAATCAGTGGCTACAACTGCTGTTGTCATCGCTTCTTTGGTGGGATTTTTAGTTATACCTTTAGCAGGGTATTTGAGTGATAAATTTGGAAGGCGTATTACTTATAGAACCTTTTGCTTACTTTTAATGCTTTATGCCTTCCCTGCTTTTATGCTACTTGATAGTAAAAATGAAATTATCGTGATTTTAACCATCATCGTAGGTATGTCTTTGGCATCTTTAGGAATTTTTGGTGTGCAAGCTGCGTGGGGTGTAGAACTTTTTGGAGCAAAAAATCGCTATACTAAAATGGCACTAGCAAAAGAATTTGGCTCTATACTTTCAGGAGGAACCGCTCCTATGATAGCTTCAGCTTTACTTGCTTATTATGGTGCTTGGTGGCCAATAGCTTTATATTTTGTTATCACCGCAGGAATTGGTTTTATCACAACTTTCTTTGCACCAGAAACTAGAGGCAGGGATTTAAATTTAATAGAAGATGCGATATGATACGCCTTATTTTAGATACTGATATAGGCAATGGAATAGCAGGGGCTAATACTGATGATGGTTTAGCCCTTGGACTTATTTTAGCCTCCAAAGAAATCAAACTTGAAATGATTAGCACTTTAAGTGGTAATGTGCAAGCTTTAACCGCTTATAGTGTTGCTAAAGATTTATTAAATAAGCTTAATCTAGATATACCTTTGTATTTAGGTGCTCATGAAGCTTTATGTGAAGATAGTCATTTTTGGAGACAAAGACTAGATAAAAGCGTAGAAGAGTTTAAGCTTACTCATCTTTGGGATCATATAAAACCTATAAAAATCCTAGAAAACATAAACCCAAATGCTTGTATGAAAATGGGTGAGCTTATTATGCAAAACCCAGGTGAAATTTCAATTTGCGCTATAGGGCCTTTAACAAATATAGCCATAGCTATGAAACTTTTTAAAGATTTTGATAAAAATGTAAAAGAAATTTTTATCATGGGTGGAAGTTTTGATATGCCTTATCATATCAAAGATACAAATTTTGGCTTTGATCCTGAAGCTGCTAGTATAGTTTTAAACTCAAGAGCTAAAATCACACTTGTTCCTTATAATGCAACAATGCAAACTATGCTCACACATGAAGATTTAAATGCTTTAGAAAATCAAAATCCTCTTTGTGATTTTTTAGTGCAGACTTTAAGAGTTTGGATTGATTTTGCAAGCAAAACAAGAGGCACAAATGGCACATGGATACACGATGCATTAACTATTGCTTATATGCTTGATCCAAATTTAGCAAATTTTGATGAGTATTTAGTAGATGTCATTTGTGATAGTACTTTTGCTAGAGGAAGCACGATAAGGTGTTTTAAAGATGCAAAAATGCCTATGAAAAATCATGAATTAAAAAACACCATAAAAGTTTTAAAAGATGTTGATAATGCTAGACTTTTAAATCTTTTAAAATCAAGGCTTTTAAATGGAATTTGCTATGAAAATTACAAAAGCATAACGACTTAATTTACCCAAGGCTATAAAAATACTTGCTTTTAAAAAAGAATACTTAGCAAATCCAAGCCCTAGTACAAAAAGATCTCCCACTATGGGCAAAAAAGTAAAAAAAGCATACAAAGAGCCAAATTTTTTAAAGTTTGCATTGATTTTTTCTAATTTACATAAAGAGTTTTTAAAATATTTTTCCAAAATTTGACTCTCTCCAAAATAAGCTAATGCATAAGTACTTAAACTACCCAAAGTATTTCCCAAACTTGCTATAAATAAAACCATATAAGCATTAAAATCTAATTTCACAAAAGCAAGCACAAAAGCCTCACTTGCCATAGGTAAAAGCGTGCTAGAGAGAAAACATACTATAAAAAGCCCTATATAGCTTATATCATTATATAAAAAATCAAACATTACAAATTTTCTTAGTATTTATTTTATAAACTATCATTTTAAAGAATTTTTAATAATAATTATCTTAGAATGTAAAGTCATTTGGCAATTTTTTAAAAGGAAAAACTATGGAAAGGAAAAAATTTTCTAAACTAAATTTAGAATACTCATTTAACAAAGCTTCTTTTTCTTGGCGTTAAGCCTGCTACTACATTTTCAATCATTTTTTATTTTACATTTTTAGTTTTAGTTGATCATTTTTTGATTTTAAATTATTAATCATTTTAAGGAAACACTATGAAAAAATATTATGGAAAATTTGGTGGGCAATTTGTGCCAAATGAAGTAAAAATAGCATTAGATGAAGTAGAAAAAGCTTTTTTAAAACTCAAAAAAGATAAAAATTTTAACACAGAATTAAAAGAACTCTTAGCTAATTATGTGGGAAGACCTACACCTTTATACCATGCTAAAAATTTAAGCAAGCTTTATAATCATGAAATTTATTTAAAAAGAGAAGACTTAACTCACACAGGAGCTCATAAGATCAACAATGCCATAGCTCAAGCCTTAATGGCAAAGAAAATGAATAAGAAAAAAATTATTGCTGAAACTGGAGCAGGACAACACGGACTTGCAACCGCTACTGCAGCAGCTCTTTTGGGACTTGAATGTGAGATATTTATGGGGGCTATTGATGTAAAAAGACAAGCCTTAAATGTCTATAAAATGGAACTTTTAGGAGCAAAAGTTCATGCGGTAGAAAGTGGAAGTAAAACTTTAAGTGATGCGGTGGATGAGGCTTTAAATTTTTGGGTTAAAAACACCAAAGAAGTATTTTATGTAGTAGGAAGTGCAGTAGGGCCTTATCCTTATCCACAAATTGTTACACATTTTCAAAGCATTATAGGTAAAGAATGCAAAATACAACTTAGAAAATTAAATAAAAAAGTAGATTACATCATAGCAGCAGCTGGAGGTGGTAGCAATGCTGCTGGAATTTTTCATGCATTTTTAAAAGATGAAAAAGTTAAGCTCATAGGCGTTGAAGCAGCAGGTTTAGGAAAAGATACACCTTATCATGCAGCCACACTTACTAAAGGCAAAGAAGGTATTATCCATGGTATGAAAACTAAGGTTTTACAAGATGATAAAGGCAATATTGCTCATACTTTTAGTATTTCTGCAGGGCTTGATTACCCTGGGATAGGACCTTTGCACGCATATTTGCAAGAAAGTAAAAGAGCAAGTTATCATGCTATTAGCGATGATGAGTGTATCAATGCTTTAAAATTATTATGCAAAGAAGAAGGTATTATACCTGCTATTGAAAGCTCACATGCATTAGCTTATCTAGAAAAACTTTGTCCAACTTTAAAGAAAAAAAGTGTGATAGTTGTAAATCTTTCAGGAAGAGGCGATAAAGATATGCAAAGTATTTATGAGTATAAAAAAGGTGAAATTTATGGTTGAAGGATAACTTCAACCGATTTATTTTTTTGTGTTTTTTAGCTCTAAATTTAGATAATACCCCGTATAAGAACCACTTTTTTCATGATTTTTAGCAAGCTCTTCAACACTACCTTTAGCTATAACCTTACCACCTTTAACTCCACCTTCAGGTCCCATGTCGATGATATAATCAGCATTTTTAATCACATCTAAATTATGCTCTATCACAAACACACTATTTCCAAGATCAACTAAATGTTGCAAAACTAAAATAAGCTTATTAACATCTTCAAAATGAAGTCCTGTTGTAGGCTCATCTAAAATATAAAGAGTTTTTCCTGTATCACTTCTGCTTAATTCTTTAGCTAGTTTGATACGCTGAGCCTCCCCGCCACTTAAAGTAGTTGCATTTTGTCCTAAAGTAAGATAATCAAGCCCAACTTTTACCAAAGTATCAAGCTTTTGTTTTATCTTTGGCACAGAAGTAAAAAACTCACTTGCTTCAATAATACTCATATTTAAAACATCAGCTATGCTTTTACCTTTATATTTAATCTCTAAAGTTGCATCATTATATCTTTTACCATTACAAACATCACAAGTTACCATCACATCAGGCAAAAAGTGCATTTCGATTTTAATTTCACCATCTCCACTGCACTTTTCACATCTTCCACCTTTAACATTAAAAGAAAAACGTCCTGCTTTATAACCTCGCATTTTAGCTTCTTTAGTAGCTGCAAAAAGATTACGAATTTCATCCATAGCGCCTGTATAAGTAGCAGGATTTGAACGCGGGGTACGACCTATAGGACTTTGATCAAGATAAATCACCTTATCAAGTTTTTCTAAACCTTCTATTTTAGCCCCGCTTAGTTTTTTAACTTTTTTAGCACGGTTAAGCTCTTCTTTTGCAAATGGAAGCAAAGTTTGTAAAATTAATGAGCTTTTACCACTTCCTGAAACACCTGTAATTGCCACAAGGTTACGTAATGGAAAATCTACACTTAAATTTTGAATATTATTAATACTCACATCTTTTAAACTAATAAAATCTTTTTGTTCTCTATTTTTTTGATGAGCAATTTGCTTTTTGCCACTCATATAAAGGGCGGTTTGGCTTTTGCTTTTTAACAATTCTTTATAAGTTCCACTAAATACAACCTCACCGCCAAATTTACCAGCATTTGGACCAATATCTACGATAAAATCTGCCTCTTCTATAGTCATTTTATCATGCTCAACTACAATTAAAGTATTACCCTTTTGCTGAAGATTTCTTAAAGTTTTAATGAGTTTTGCTGTATCTCGCTCATGTAAACCAATACTAGGCTCGTCTAAAACATACATCACTCCACTTAAACCACTACCAATTTGAGATGCTATACGAATTCTTTGAGCCTCACCCCCGCTAATGGTTCTTGCATCACGCCCTAAAGATAAATACCCAAGTCCTACATCATAAAGAAAAAACAATCTTTCATTAATTTCTTTAAAAATAGGTTTAGCTATCAATCTTTCTTGCTCACTCAAATACGCAAAATTAGCTTCTTTTGAAAAAAATGCAGTGGTATTTTCTATACTCATATCTAAAATTTCACCCAAATTTTTTTCAGCTACTTTTACAGCTAAACTTTCAGCTCTTAAACGATGACCATTGCAATCTTTACAAGTTTTTTCGCTCATATACTCGCTTAAATCTTTTTCATCTTTTAGCATTTCATAGGCATATTTAACCGCACCTTCAAATTTGCGATTTAAACGATGTCTTTTCCATAAAAAGTTAATTTCTTTGGCATTACCATAAAGCACTAGACGCTTTTCTTCTTCATTTAACTCATTATATGGAATTTTTACCCTGATATCATTTTGCTCGCAAAAGGCCATTAAAAACTTATAATAATAACTTTTATTAAACCCATATAAAAGCTTTATAGCTCCTGCTTCTAAGCTTAATTCTTCATTGATAAGCTTTTTCATATCTAGCGTATATCTTATACCAAGACCATCACAACTTGGACAAGCGCCTTTTGGAGAATTAAAAGAAAAACTCAAAGGCTCAAGCAAAGGAAAAGAAATTTTACAATCAAAACAAGCATTATGCTCACTATAATGAAAATGTTTTGCTATGTTTAATTCTTCATTATTCAAAACTTCAATTTCCACTTCACCAAAGCTCTCACTAAGACCTTTTTCTATATCGCTTGCAAGTCTTGCTAGCATATCATCTTGCACTTCAAGCCTATCTATTACAAGTTTTATTGTATGTTTTTTGGTTTTAGCAAGCTCAATATCCTCATCAAGACGCGTTAAAACCCCATCAATTTGTGCTCTAACATAACCTTTTGCGACTAAATTTTCCAAAAGATCTGCAAAAGTTCCCTTTTTTTCTTTAATCAATGGCGCATAAATGATGATTTTTGCTTGTTTTGGAAGCTTTAAAATTTCACCTACGATATCTGCTGCACTCATAGATGAGATTTTTTGGCCACATTGATGACAATGCTGTGAGCCAATCCTTGCATATAAAAGTCTTAAATAATCATAAATTTCAGTAATAGTTCCAACGGTTGATCGAGGATTTTTAGAAGTTGTTTTTTGATCAATAGCAATAGCAGGAGTTAAACCTTCTATTTTATCAACATTTGGCTTGCCTACTTTATCTAAAAACTGCCTTGCATAAGCACTTAAACTTTCAATATAACGACGTTGTCCTTCTGCATAAAGCGTGCCAAAAGCTAAAGTGGATTTACCACTTCCACTAAGTCCTGTAAAAACTATGAGTTTATTTTTAGGAATTTCTAGGTTGATATTTTTAAGGTTATTCTCTTTAGCACCAATGATACTTATTTTGTCATTATTCATAAAAATCCTCTTTTTATCTAATCAAACATGTTTTTTAGCAAAATCTTTCATAAATTCACTTAACTTTTGAACCTTTTCAATACTGATAGAATTATAAATACTAGCACGAATTCCGCCTAAAATTTTATGTCCTTTAAGACCTATCATACCATTTTCTTCAGCTTCTTTTACAAAAACTGGCTCTAAGTTTTTATCATGAGCTATGTTAAAACTAACATTCATTAGTGATCTATCCTCTTTTTTAGCATGACCTTTATAAAAACCATTACTCTCATCAATCACATCGTATAAAATTTTAGCCTTTTGTATGTTTTGCTCATTGATTTTATCTAAGCCACCTTGATTTAAAAGCCATTTCATTTCAAGATTAAACATATATATAGCAAAGGTTGCAGGTGTATTAAATAAAGAATTATTTTCAGCATAAACACTGTATTTTAACATACTAGGTATATTTTTGTTTTTACTACGCTCTATCATATCTTTACGCACAAATGCACAAGCAAGTCCTGAAATTCCTGCATTTTTTTGCACTCCACCAAAAAGCATAGCAATATTAGAAAAATCTATCTTTTTAGAGAAAAAATCACTAGAAGCATCAATTATCAAAGGACTTTTAGTCTTTGGATAGCTTTTATACTGAGTTCCATAAATGGTGTTGTTAGAGCATATATAAGCATAATCTGCATTATCACTAAATTCAAATTGTGGGATATGATCAAACTCACTTTCTTGAGTGCTTGCTACTATTTTTGTATTTACTCCTAAAATTTCAGCCTCTTTAATAGCTTTTTTAGTCCAAACTCCCGTATTAGCAAATTCACAAACACCACCCATATATAAATTCATAGGTATCATAGCAAATTGCAAACTAGCCCCACCTTGCATTAACAACACTTCATAATCATCATTTACACCATAAAGCTCTTTTGCCATTTTAATAGCTTCAAAATGCACTTCTTCAAAAACCTTTCCACGATGAGAAACTTCCATAATAGAAAAGCCTTTGCTATGATAATCAAACAAATGCTCCTGTGCTTCTTTTAAAACCTCATCAGGCAGATTTGAAGGACCTGCACTAAAATTCATCACTCTCATTTTGTCTCCTTTTTATAGTATTTGGGCTTCTTTACTCTCATTTATTGAACAAAGCTTTATAATATCTCCTTTTTTTAGTTTTTCAAGAGAGATATTTTTGCCATCTTTTTGTAAATTTATCAAATTTTTACTTTTATCAAAGAAATTTTTATGCTGAGTTAAAAGCTCTTCAAAATTATTAAGTTTGTTCTCATAGTTTAATAATTTTAAAATTAAAACGCTCTTTAGTTGACTTTGTAAAAAATCAAGCTTTTGTTTTCTAAGAAAAAAAGCATTTTCCAAAGATTTCGCTTTGGCTAAATTTTGCAAATGATCGATTTTATTTTGATAAAACTTAAGATGGTTTAGCATTTGATTTTTAAAACGCATAGTAAGTTCATCAAGTCCTTGTTCTAAACTTAGTTTATTTGGAAAAATCATATCAATAGCTGCACTTGGAGTTGGTGCTCTTAAATCTGCTACAAAATCACTAATAACATAATCAATCTCATGTCCAATAGCAGAAATGATAGGCGTTTTTAAAGAAAAAATACATCTTGCAAGTTCTTCATCATTAAAACAAAACAAATCCTCTCTGCTTCCACCACCTCTTGCCAAAATAATCACATCTAAATTATACTTATTGGCTTTTTTTAAAGCATTTATCAAAGAATTTGGAGCACTTTGTCCTTGAGTGAGAGCATTAAAAATAGTTATTTTACAAAGATTGTATTCCTTTTGTGAAATTAACTTTAACATATCTTGCAAGGCAGCTGAAGTAAAAGAAGTGATTATGCCTATTTTTTTAGGAAATTTAACAATGCTTTTTTTAGCATTTGTATCAAACAAGCCTTCTTTTTCAAGCTTTTCTTTTAAGGCTAAAAATTTAGCTTCTAAATCCCCAAGGCTTGTTTTTTGCATACTTTTAGCGATAAATTGATACCTACCACTTGCTTCATACAAACTCACATAACCTCTTAGATCAAGCATATCGCCAACTTTTGGTTTAGCTTGAACAAATTGATTAAAGCCTTTAAACATCACACAAGCTATGCTTGATTTTTCATCTTTTAAATCAAAATACCAATGTCCTGAACTATGAATGGTAATTTTAGAAATTTCTCCACTAAGCTCTATATCATCAAGATGAAATTCTAATAAACTTTTAGCTTTTAGATTAAGTTCTGAAACTTTCATTTTTTTCTTGCAATAAACATAGAGCAAACACCAAAGCTAAAACTTTTATACTCTAACATTTCAAAATGCTCACTCAATTCTTTAATAAATTCTTCTTTGCTTAAAAAATCTTCTATAGAATTTGGTAAATACTCATAAGCACTATAATTTTTACTGATAAATCCACCCACTTTTGGCAAAATATTTTTTAAGTAAAAATCTCTACAAGCAGCTACAAAACCACCCTGCTCTCTTTTGGTAAATTCAAGTACAAGTAAAATCCCATCCTTTTTTAACACTCTTGCAAATTCTTTTATAGCTTCTTTTCTATCCACCACATTGCGTATGCCATAACTTATACTTATGATGTCTGCACTTTCATTTTCAAGTGGAAGTTCTTGTGCTTTTGCTTGCACAAAAGTTGCTTCAGGGATTTTTTTCTTAGCCACTTCAAGCATGCCCACACTTGGATCAACCCCTTTTATGCTAATGATATTTTTATTTGCTCTTAAGGCTTGATTTTGCCATTCTATAATCATATCGCCCGTGCCACAAGCCACATCGATAATATCAAGCTCATTGTTAGAAAATTTAAAAACATCCAAACAAGCTTTTTTTCTCCAACTCACATCACTTCCAAAACTTAAAATTCTATTAGCCTTATCATAAGTTGGCGCTATATCATCAAACATTTTGACTATTTTTTCTTGTTTTTGCATGTTTTTCCTAACTATATATTTTTAATTTTTTAATGCTTTTTTCAATTTGTTTTATTATATTTGCATCATATGAAATTTGCTCTAAATGATTAGATTCAAAATAATTTTTTAGTTTTTCAATACTTTTTTCTTCAAACATAGTTGCAAAATAACATAATAAAAATTTTATTTTTTCTACTTCTTCTTCAAGATTTCTTTGAGATTTTACAATTTTTTTCTTTAAAAAAACTAATTCTTTTCTTAGCTTAAAAGCCACTAAAGACTTTAAAATTTGATTTTTTTCTCCTTGATAAAAATCACAATCATTCTTTAAGATAAAATCCATATCAAGAAAAATATCATTGATTTTTTCATCACTTAAAATAAAAATATATTTTTCTAATTCAAATTTACAATTTTTACCACTGCATACTTGTTTTTCCAAATTTAAAATATAATTTTGAAGTTTATTTTGAATACTTTTTTCAAAAAGAGTGCTAAAAAACTCAAAGAAAATACAAATTTGCCTAAGGCTTATAAAAAATTGCTCTAAGCTTTCAAAAGTTAATTTTTGTAAAAAATTTAATCTATCATTTTTTAGTCTTTTTAAAAGCGCAAAAAATAAAATTTTACCCGCTTCAAAACTTTGAATTTGGCTTGGAAAATATAAACTAATATCTTCTTGCTTGTCTAAAATTTTAATACATTTTACACTATCAAAAATTTTAGAAAAATCTCCATATAATGCTAAATTTTTACTATAAAAATTTTCATTATCTGTAATTTCTTTATAGTTTTGCAAAAAATGAGGCAGGTTAAAGCGTTTTGCTTGCTCAAAAGTAGGAAAAATAACTTTCAAAATAATTAAATCTTGCAAATTATTTTTAAATTTATAAAGAAAAAACCAAACACCATCAATCTCAAAACTAATTCTAGTTTTTTTAATGATATCCCCTAGAGCATGTTTACTTTGGCGTTTAAATTCTTTTTTAGAGAGTTTATAAGTTTTTTTATCTATAATATCGTGCAGTTTATAAAGTGAAAATTGATAATAATCTTGATTGATTTTTTTATATTTGACATCACAAAAAGGACTTATACACGTAAAGAAAACGCGTATTTTATCCTTAGAGTAAGCAATTTTTTCTTCTTTTATAATTTTTATAAAATCATCATTTTCAAGTAAAAAGCGTCTTTGAACTTCACAAACCATTTTATTTTTTACAAGCTTTACAGCCATTCACATAAGCAAACACACCAAGGTAATCAATAATATTACCGATTTTTTTCTCAAGATCTTCTTGATATTTATTAATTCCACTATCTTCATAGCATACATCTTCTATATGATTACATTTACTACAAATTACATGAATATGAGGATATTCATAAATATCATAACAAGTTTTTTGATTTGGGGTGTTGATTTCTACAACTAAACCTTGTTCTTTTAAGGTATTTAAATTTTTATACACTGTAGCTAAAGAAATAGAAGGATATTCTTCCTTAATACTTTCATATAAAGATTCAATATTAGGATGTTCATGGCGTTTTAAAATTTTTAAAATACAAAGTCTTTGTGGAGTAGCTTTTAAATCACAATTTTTAAGCATTTGAATAAGTTCCATTATTAATTCTCCGATATTTTTTATATAGTATAACGCTTTTTTTATAAAAAAATAATTATATTAAAGGATATTTTTTATCTTTTAATAACTTTTGATCTTTTTGCATAAAGAATCAATATCAAGCTCTAAAAATTTTTCTACCTCATTTGTTTTACCATGGGTTATAAATTGGTCTGCAAATTCAAAACTTATTAGTTTTATATGATAAAGATTTTCTTTTTGTAAAAAATTTGTAATTAAACTTCCCACTCCTCCTATCTTGGCACTATCTGAAAAAACAAACCAAATTTTTGTATTATTTGCTAATTCTTTTAAAAGCTCTTCATCTAAAGGTTTTGCAAAAATCAAATCTATTAAGCTTGCATAATCTAAACCAAGTTTATCTAAAACTAGTTTTGCCTTAGCCACACCTTGACCAAAACCTAAAAATACTTTATCGCTTTGTGCTTTAGATAAAATTTGAGCTTTTGCAGGTTTTATCTCACATGGATTAAAATCATCATCTAATAAAAAATTACCCCTAGGATAACGAAAAGCAAAAACACCTTGATGAAAATACGCATATTCTATAATTTTTTCCATCATAGCTTCATCTCTTGGGGCCGCTAAAGTAATATTTGGTATAGCACTTAAAAAACTAATATCAAAAACACCTTGGTGTGTTTCTCCATCTTCTCCTACAATTCCTGCTCTATCCATAGCTATAACTACATTTAAATTCATAATAGCGCAATCATGAATAACTTGATCGTAAGCTCTTTGCATAAAAGTGCTATAAATTGCTATAAAAGGCTTAAAACCTTCTTTTGCCATAGCCGCCATAGAAGTAACCGCATGTTGTTCTGCAATTGCTACATCCCAAAAACGCTCGGGATATTTTTCCATTAGCTTATCTATTCCAGTTCCACTTGGCATAGCAGCAGTTACACCTACTATATTTTCATATTTTTGAGCAAGTTTCAACAGTGTATTTGAAAAAATTTCTGTCGCACTTTTTTTACTTACATTTGTTTTTAAGCTTTCTCCACTACTTCTATCAAAAGCACCTACTCCGTGCCATTTAGCATTTTTACCTTCAGCTAATGTATAACCTTTGCCTTTGATAGTTTGTGCATGCACAACGCAAGGCTTATTCATAGCCTTAGCTTGATTTAGTGCGTTAATAACTTCATTTAAATTATGTCCATCAATAGGCCCGATATATTCAAGTCCTAATTCTTCAAATAAAAGTCCAGGCGTAATAAGCCTTAAACCCTCTTCAAAACGCTTTGCCATATAAGAAGCACTTTGAGGAAAATACTCTAAAAGATTTTCTATACGTTTTTTAAATTTTTGATAAAACTGCGTTGCCATTGCTTGAGAAAGATATTTTGAAATAGCTCCGATTGGCTTTGAAATACTCATTTCATTATCATTTAAAATAATCACACAAGGATATTCTCTATCGCCAAGCTCGTTTAAAGCTTCATATGCCATACCCGCACTTAATGCCCCATCGCCTATTAATACAACAGGCAAACGATCTTCTTTTTTTAATCTTATAGCTTTACAAGCTCCAACCGCTAAAGATATAGAAGTACTTGAGTGTCCTGCTACAAAATAATCTCCCTCATCAGGCTTTGTATAACCGCTTAAACCATTAAATTGTCTTAGAGTATAAAAATTATTTATTTTACCACTTAAAAGCTTATGCGGATAAGATTGATGTGAAACATCAAAAATAAAAGGATCTTTTTGCACATCAAAAACATAATGCATTCCTATACTAAGCTCAACTACACCTAAATTTGAGCTTAAATGTCCGCCATTTTTACTCACTGTATCTATGATAACTTCACGCAAATTACTAGCTAAATTTTCTAGTTCTTTAATTTGCATATTTTTAATATTTAAGTTATTTAAATCTATCATTCATTAACCATGTTTTTGATTTTTTGCAAACGATTATTAAGGTTTGACTCTATATTACCTGCATCGCTTAATATTAAAACACTTCCTTTATTAATCGCATCATCAAGACTGAATTTGATATTACTTTGCTCTTGTTCTAAATGTGATTTTACATATTCAAAATCTTCAGGGCTTAGTTTTAATTCTATTTTAGTAGCATTTTTAAGCTCATTCATAAGCTCTTTTGCTAAATTTAAAGCTATAAGTGAGGAATTTTCCTCAAGTTCTTTTGCAATCACTTCTTTTGCAATAATTACAGCTGTATCGGCTAATTCTTTTTCATTTTTAGATAAAAACTCATTTAAATTTTGCACTGTATTTTCAAGCTTTTCTACGCTTTTTAAGTATTTTTCCCTCAAGGCTTCTAATTCACTTTCAAAATTTTTTTGAGCTTGCTCATAACCTTCTTTGGTAAATTTTTCTTTCGCATGTTCTAATTCTGTATTTAAGCGATTATTAAATTCAGCTTCTTGACTTTCTATTTGCATTTGCAACTTAATAATATTTCCTGACATTTCATCAGTTTTTTTAAGTAAATCTTCTACAAAATCAGGTTGAATTTGAGGTTGTGGGGCTTGCGGAGTAGCTTCTATTGCTTGATTTTCTACTACTTGTTGAGTATTTTGACTAAGTGGAGTTTGATTTATAGTTTGAACTTCTTCTTGTTTTTGTTCTTCATTAGAAGACATTTCACTCATAACTTTAAAATGATATCCTTCAACCACATGGGCAGAAATATTTTCAGGTGAAATTACATTAGTTAATTTTGCCATAATCTTACTCTATCATCTCATCAGCCTCACCTACTTGGATAAGACCTTGTTCTGCAAGTTTTTGTACCACTTCTACAACTTTTCTTTGAGCCTCTTCAACATCTTTTACACGCACAGCGCCCAAAAATCCCATTTCTTCTACAAAGGCTTCAGCAGCACGCGTAGACATATTGGACATAAATTTTTGTTTTAAATCCTCGCTTGCACCCTTTAAACCTATCATCAAATCACGTTTATCAGCAGCCTTTAATACCTCTCTAATCGCATTAGTGCTAAGTTGAGAAATATCATCAAAGGTAAACATTAAATCTTTAATGGTTGTAGCAAGTTTTTCATCACTTTGCTCAATATAAGAAAGTGTTGTTTTAGAAGCTTTTTGACCCAAACGATTAAGCACTTCAGCAACTGCTCTTGGACCACCCACTTCAACTTTATAAGAAGTAAGACTTTCAAGTTTACTTTCAAGCACAGCAGATACTCTTTTAATGATTGAAGGTGAAATATCTCCAAGATTTGCCATTCTTATTACAACCTCAGCTCTTAACTCATCACTAAAATACTCCAAAGTTTCAGCAGCTTGAGTGGTATCCATATGAGCTAAAATCAAAGCTATGGTTTGAGGGTGTTCTTTAATGATAAAGTCTGCAAGCTGTTGTGGTTTGATTTGAGAAAGATAAGCAAAATTTTGGTTATTTTCCATACTTTTGGTAAGTTTTTCCAAAATTTTATTGGCAATTTCAGGACCAAAAGTTCTAAATAAAATCTCTTTTGCATATTCCAAACCACCACTTTTTAGATATTGGTTTGACTGTAATAAAGTATAAAATTCCTCAAGAACTGCAGTAGCAACTGGTTTGTCAACATTTTTTGCTAAAGCAATATAGCGAGAAATTTCAGTGATGACATTAATATCCATATGAGAAAATAAAACTGTCGTTACATCTTCTCCAAGTTGGATTAAAAAAATTGCGACCTTTTCTGGCATAGAAAGGTCATCATAGACCATTTTTTGTTCTTCACTAAGCTTTATCATCAGATATCCTTCTCACCAAATTCAGCTTCATTTTCAACAAGTTTTTGTAACAATAATGCCACTTCTTCGCCTTTTTCATTAGCTACTGCTCTTAATTTTTCAAGTAAAACATCATATTGAAGCGCATCTTCATCAAAACTATCTCCAAAACCAAGTTGTTCTTCAACTTTCTTACGTGCTGCGTTGAATTTTTCAATAGCATCTTCAGCCTCATCAATAATCTGCCCGTCCTTACCTTCCATTTCTTCTTCAAGCTTAATATCCGCAAGCATTTTTTGTGAAAATGGAACAATAACTTTTTTGTAAAAGATGAAAAGTAAAATCGCCGCAAAGACATATTTAACAGGCGGGATAAATGGCTCAACAAATCTTGAATAAAAAGTTTGAACTTTATTTTCAACTTTAGCTGTTCTATGAAATTCTAAATTATTTACTTCAACTGCATCACCCCTAGCAAGATTAAAACCTATAGCACCTTTAGTTAAATTTTCAATCGCTTTAATTTCTTTATCATTCAAAGGAATGTATTCATTAGTAACATTTCCTTGATCATCAGTAATTACTTTATACTTTCCATCTACCACAACAGCTGCAGAAATTCTTTTAACGGTTGCAAATTGCTTAGTAGTATTGGTGATTTTTTTAGAAATTTCATTATTAGTTGTGGTTTGGTTTTTAGTATAAACCTCGCGCGCGCCTTTATCATCCAAACCTTCCACAGGACCGATGTTTGAAACAGCACCTGGCACACCTTGAATTTCTTTATCTTTATAACCTTCTCTATGCTCTTCTAAAGTTTGCTCGCTACGCACAACGGTATTTGGATCATATACTTCACTTTGTGATTCTTCTTTAGAAAAATCATAATCAATACTAACCTTTGCTACCACCCTATCATAGCCACCTGCAAATGGAGCAATAGAAGCAACGATTTTTTGTTCTAATTCGTATTCTTGATCTCTTTTGTATTTAATTTGAGCAGCTATTAAATCACTCTCAAAAGCACCCTCATCATCTAAAGGAATACCTTTTTGATCCATGATTTTTACATTTTCAGGGGTAAGTTTTGTCACTGAAGAAGCAATTAAGTTTTTAATCCCCATAATTTGCTTTTTATTAAGCTTTAAACCTTCTTTTATTGTCAAAGCTACTGAAGCAGTTGGTGGAACTTGTTGTTGGGTAAAAAGTGTATCTTTAGCAAAAGCAATATGCACCGTAGCGCTATGAATAGGCTCTAAACTTTCAATCGTTCTAGCAAGCTCACCTTCTAATGCTCTTTGGTATTTTACCTTTTGTTCAGCTTCTGTGGCTCCAAATTCTTGTTTATCAAAAAGCTCAAAGCCTACTTTATTATCTTTTGGCAATAATCCTGCTGAGGCAATAGCTAAACGCTGTTTATATACTTGCTCATTAGGAACTAAAATCGTTCCTTCATTGCGCAAAATATAAGGAACTCCACTTTTTTCAAGCTGCGTTACTATCATCGCTGAATCACTAGTATTAGCATTTTCAAATAATACTGAATATCCAGCCTCACTAGCTACTGTAGAACCACTTCTAAAAAGGGTTAAAAATACTAAAAATCCAACTACAACAACAATAGAAGCAGCAATGATAATACGCTGTCTTAAACTTAAATTTTGATAAAGCTGACCTACTTGGTGCAGTATAGTTTTATAATCCATTTATTTCCTACAAACTAAAAATTTTTAGAAAACTCTTCAAAAAACCTTGAATTTTCATACTCTGTACCTATACTTATACGCACAGCATTTAAACCATAACTTTGTAAATTTCTTATTATTATACCGTTTTTAAGCAGTTTTTCAGATAAATCTGTGCTATTTTTTTCATCAAAAAAATAAGTAATAAAATTTGTATAGCTTGGAATGTATCGAATTTTATAATTTTTAGCAAAATCTTCATAAAGTTTCATTTGCGAAAAATTATTTTCCAAAGTTTTTTGCACAAACTCATCATCATCTAACGCAGCAACAGCAGCTTTTAAACTCAAATTAGTCACATTAAAAGGTGCTCTTAATTTATAAAACGCATTGATAATTTCCTTGCAAGCTATGCCATAACCCACTCTCATGCCACCCAAACCATAAAGCTTAGAAAAGGTTCCTAGATATACTGTATTTTGAAATTTATGGATTAATTCCTTAGGGTTGATATGTTTTTTGCTATCTTTAAATGAAGCAAATGCATTATAAGCTCCATCAATGGCTACCAAACAATCCTCATCAATTTTTTCTAAAAACTCAAAAACCTCACTCGCATCCAAACACTCACCTAAAGGATTATTGGGTAAGCATAAAAAGATTACTTTGATTTCATTTTTATGCTTTTGATATAACTCATACAACTCATTTAAATCATGGGTTAAACTTGGAGTTTTATAAACCTTAACTCCTAGTTGTTTTGCATAAATTTCATACATAGCAAAACTAACCCCGCATTGCAAATAAGCTTTAGAATGATCAAGTTTTGCATGCACTATATATTCTATGATTTGATCACTCCCGCTACCTATGATGAGATTTTCTTTTAAAATATCATATTTTTGCGCTAAAGCTTGTTTTAATTCACTCATAGTATCATCAGGATATAAATGAGCTAAATGTGCATTATTTATAATGGCTTCTTTAGCTTTTTTACTTGTACCATAAGGATTTTCATTACTCGCTAGTTTAATAACTTCTTTTAAACCATATTCTTTAGCAATTAAATCCATATCCTTGCCACTTTCATAAGTTTTAATAGCTTCTAAAAAAGGATTAAATTTCATTACTTTCTCCTGATAAATACGATCCAAGCCATTTTATATGCTCAGCTTTTTTTAATACTCTTTGGACATTTTCATCATCAATATGTCCTTCAAAATCTATATAAAAACTATGTACAAATTCTCTTGTTTTTATAGGGCGTGATTCAAGTTTTGTTAAATTTATCCCCTCTTTTTTAAACTCATATAATAAATCACTAAGCCCACCTGGTTTATGTGCAGCAAGTGCTAAAATAGAAGTTTTACAATGAGGCATTTGAGGTATTTTTATATCACTTAAAATCAAAAACCTAGTGCGATTTGCCAAATTATCCTCAATCGTTTCAAATAATATAGGCACATTATAAAGTTTTGCCGCAATCTTAGAGCAAATCGCAGCTGAAGTAACATCTTGCGAAGCTAAATAAGCTGCATGAGCTGTGGATTTGCTTGCTACAAATTCCACTTCGCTTAAATCATGACTTTCTAAAAAATTTCTACATTGATTATAACCTTGTGGATGAGAATATATGCGTTTAATATCTTTTAAATTTTCACTCATACTTACAAAAGAATGATGAATGTCCATATAAATTTCAGCAAAAATCTTTACATCTTCATATTTTCCAAGACAATCAAGCGTCACACCCACTGCACCTGCTGTATTATTTTCTATAGGTACTACTCCATATTTTGCTTCTTTGTGAGCTAATTCTTTAAAAACATCTTCTATATTTGCAAGTGGAGTATAACGACTCATAGCACCAAAACGCGTTCTTGCTACTTGATGCGTATAGCTTCCCTCAGGTCCTAAATAAGCTATGCTTTGGGGCATTTCTAAATTTCTTGATACAGCAAAAATTTCTTGATAAATTGCTTCGATTGCATTTTGATCTAATAAACCATGATTATAATTTTTAAGTCTATTTATAATAGCTCTTTCGCGCTCAGGTCTATAAATACTCCCACCTAAATTTTGCTTAATAACTCCTATATCTTTAACATGAAGCATTCTTTCATTAAGCAAAGCCAAAATTTTATCATCAATGGTATCGATTTTATTGCGTAATTTTTCTATCTCTTTCATTTAAACCTCGATATGTAGTAATCCTTAATACTATCATATACAAAATTAAGTTTAGTTGTATCAAGACCTTGAGTGTTAGAAATTTTACCACTTAAAACTAAGGCTATTTGCATACCAAGCTCATAGGCACCAAGCAAATCGCCTTTAAAATCATCACTAATGATTAAAGTCTTTTCAAAACTTACATTACAATCTTGTTGTTTTAATAAATTTAAAGCACTTTCATAAAAAGCCTTACTAGGTTTTCCTATCACCTTATAATCAAACTCGCATGCATTTTTAAGCATAGACATAATACTTCCAACGCCTGGATAAAGCCTTGAATTTTTCTTATAAATACTACTTTCATGCATTGCTATAGCTTGCACGCCATTTTTAAGATACTCTATCATACTAGCAAAATCTTGAAATTTAAAATCATCATAACTTGCTACCAAGAATACTTTTGGATTTTTATAATCAAGCTCATAACCTAGCTCTTGAAGTGAATCTAAAAATTCTTTTGCTCCAAAAGCTGCTATTTTACAAGGTTTTAAATGATCTTTTAAAACACAAAAAGGATCAATATAAACTTTTTCATTAATTTCAAAACCTAAATTTTGCAAATAATTTAAAAAATCTAATTTTTTGGTATTATTAGTAATAATCACATAAGGAATTTTTTCTTTATTTAAAGATTGAATGAGTTCTAAAGCACCATTTATAGGACTTTTATCATAATCTGAAATCAAAGTTCCTTGCACATCTAAAAACAACATTTCAATCCTTTAAAAAATCAAGCTCTAAAGCAATTTGATCCTCATAGCTTTCTCTTTTTCTAATCATTCTTACTGTGCCATTTTCACAAGCTAGCTCACATACTCTATTACGAGTATTATAATTACTACTCATGCTAAAACCATACGCACCTGCACTTTTAACTATGATTAAATCTCCTGCTTTTGTTTTAGCTAGTTTTCTATCTTTAGCTAAAAAATCTCCACTCTCACAAATCCCACCAACAATATCACAAAAGCTTTCTTCTTTATTTTCGCTCAAAAGCTTGATTTCATGATAAGCACTATATAAACTTGGACGCAATAAATCATTCATCGCCCCATCAACAATCACAAAACGCTTTTTATCATTAAATTTTTCATATAATACTTTAGTAACAAACTCACCTGCATTTGCTACCAAAAACCTGCCAGGTTCCATACCTATACACACATCAAGACCTTGTAAACTTGCTAAAATTCCTTGAGCATAATCATATAAATTTGATTCTTGCTCATCTTTATAACAAACCCCTAAACCCCCACCTATATCAAAGAATTTAATATTAATTTTCAAAGCTAAAAGTTCTTTTACTAATTTTGCAACAATCGCAGAAGCTTCATGAATACTGCTTATATCAAGAATTTGCGAGCCTATGTGAAAATGCACACCAACTGGCTCTAAAAATTGTGAGTTTTTAGCATAAAGATACATTTTTTTAGCACTTTCTATATCTACGCCAAATTTATTTTCATGCAAACCTGTAGAAATATAAGGATGTGTTTTAGCATCTACATTTGGATTTACTCTTATGCTTATACGGGCTGTCTTTTGATTTTCTTTAGCAATTTGTTCTAAAAGAAGCATTTCTTCATAGCTTTCTAAATTTACATAAAGTATGTTTTGCTCTAAAGCATATTTTAACTCATCAGCACTTTTACCTACCCCACTAAAAATAATTTTATAATTCTTAGCCCCTGCTTTTAAAGCTCTATAAATCTCACCCGCACTAACACAATCAAACCCACTATCTAAAGAAGCTAAAAGCTTTAAAACACTTAAATTAGAATTTGCTTTGACTGCATAAAAAATTTGTGATTTTCTTGCCTTAAAAGCATCTTTTAACATTGTAAAACGCTCTTTGATTTTATCAAAATCGTAAATATAAAATGGTGTGTTGTATTCTTTTGCTAGTTTTAAATAATCCATAAAAACCTCACTTGTAGTTATTTGTGTTTAAAATAATAAAAACTTCCTATACTTATTAAAATAAATACTGGTAGCATTATACCAAGCTCTGGAAGTAAAATTTCATTTTCACTCAATCTTGTTAATAAAAACAACAAACCCCAAACTAAAAGTATACACACAAAAAACACAAAAGCTAAAAGTGCGAGATTAAAAAATCTTGCTGTTAAAGGAAAATAATAATACACAATAAGCATTAAAAATGGCGCAAAAAATGGTGTAAGAACTAAAGAATATAAACTTGTTCTAAGTGTATTAGTAGAAATATTTTGTTTTACAAAAATCGCCATACTTTCTAGCGCGTCTAAAATAGAATAAGAAGGATTACTCTCTACTAAAGAAATTCTTTCTAAAATTTTTGGAGAAAAATCTTCTAAGCCTTTAATATTTTTAAATTCTTCTACACTTAAACCCTCTTTTGAAACAATCAAATTTTGCGGTACATTAGTAGCTTTAGCATCATTTAAATTCCAAGAATCTCCATTAAATTTAGCAGTTTTTGCATGGATTGTGCTTTGAATATCTAAATTTTTTACATCAAAAATTTTTACATTATATAGGGTTTGAGAATTTATTTTTTGTATATAAATAAATTTATCATTGTATTTAATCAAAACCTCCCCGCCTTCTCTATCTACAACACCACGCTTAAGAATATTACTTTTATATTCATCTGCATAAGCAAAGGCACTAAAATTAAGTCCTACATAAACACAACAAAAAAACATAGCCCATAAAAAAGGATAAAAAATCACTTGGTTTTTACTTAAACCCAAGGCATATAAGCTAACAAATTCATTCGAGCGTATCATATTAAAAATACATAAAACCAAAGCAAGGACTATGGCTAAAGGCAGTATATAAGAAGCTGCTGAGCATGTTAAAAAAAATATATATAAAAGCTCCAAATTTGCACTTTTTGGCAGTCTATTAAAATTGAGTAAAAAATCAATCGCTACAAAGAAAAAAGTCAAAGAAAAAAACAAAATAAAAAATGATTTTAAATACAAAGATGAAATATAGCGAAAAAATATACTCATCGTTTAACTTTTTAAAGAATATTTTGAAGCGATTTTTTCTATATCAGAATTTAAAAGCTCAAGTAAGGCTTTTTTACTATGTTCTAAAACCTTAGTTAAACTTTCTTGCTCTTCTTGTTTAAATTTCCCCAAAACATGAGAAATCACATCTTGTCCTTTTCCTACTCCTATGCGTACTCTCTCATAAGCATTACCACAAAGATTATCTATACTTTTAAGTCCGTTATGTCCACCACTTGATCCACCTATTTTAAATTTCAATGCACCTAAATTTAAGTCTATATCATCATGGATTACAATAATTCTATCACATTTATAATATTCACTAACAGCTTTTACACTTTCTCCGGATAAATTCATATAAGTGGAAGGTTTTAAAAAAAGAGTAGAAGAGCCTTTAAAAAGCTCTCCTTTAAATTTAGCATTTGAAAGTTTTGTTGTTTGCAAATCTTTCAAAATTAAGTCAATTAGCATAAACCCTACATTATGACGGGTTTGAGTGTATTGTTCTCCTATATTACCAAGTCCTACGACTAAGGTCATTTTATCTTGCTTTTTCTACGCCAACTACAGCCACTCTATCAGCATCAACCATAGTTACACCCTCAGGTACAACTACATCGCGGATTAAAAGTGCATCACCAACATCAAGTTTAGTTACATCTAGTTCAAAATAATTTGGTAAGTTTTCAGCTGCACATTTTACTTTTAATCTTCTTTTTGATTGGATTAAAACACCTTTATTTTTAAGACCTATAGCCGTTCCTACGATTTTTACAGGAACCATATATTTAGAAATAACACCTTTTTGTGCTACTTTTAAATCTACGTGTTTTAATTCTGCAGTTACAGGATCTTTTTGATAATCAACCACAACAACATTTAATACTTTATCTGCTACTTTTACATCAAAAGCTAAAGTAGTTTTTTTGCGTACTTCTTTAATAAATTCATTTACTTTAAAAGCAGCATTAATGTTTTCTAATCCTTTTCCGTAGATGTTTGCGATTAGATAACCATCTCTTTTTAAAGCTTTAGCAGCTTTTCTACCGATACTCTCTCTAACGATACCTTCTAACATTTTTTCCCTTTTTTATAAAATAAAAGACTTAATAATATCAATTTCTGGCTTAGTAAAGTATAAATTTATTTAAAAAAATCACAAATATCTATTTCAAAAATCTCAGCCATTTGAAATAAATGATTTAAATTAAAATGAGCACCTCTATAATGTCTTTCTGCGCTTGCAACTATAGAAACGCTTTTATGTCCCAATAATAATGATAATTCTAGTTGAGAAATTCCTTTTTCTTTTCTTATTTTTGCAACTCTTTTACCTATTTCTCTATGTTTATCAGATATATCTTGCTTCATATAACCAAGCCTTATAACACTTTATTTATTTATAAGTCTAGTTTTTATATAATTTTTTTACAATCGTTTATAACACTAAGTGTTATTAAACTATAATTAAAAATAAAAGGAATAATATGTCTACAATACTATTAAAAGAATTGGATTTAGAACCAATCATAGTAAAAATAATTGACAAAAATGAGGGGTTAGGGTGGAGTTTAGAATACACCAAATTCATTGAAACTGAATATAGAAAATTTCTTCTTTTATGTCAAGAAAATAAAGATGCCTCAATAGTACCACCAGCTGATGTTGATAAATTTTGGCATTATCATATTTTAGATACATTAAAATATGCTCAAGATTGTGAAAATCTTTTTGGCTATTTCTTACATCATTTTCCTTATTTTGGAATGAGAGGCGAGGAAGATTTCAAAAATCTTAATAAATCTTGGGAGGAAACATGCGTTTTATATGAAAAAAGATTTGGGAAACCTTCGGAATATATAAAAGAAAATTTATGGAAAACAATAGCTAGATGTCCAAATTGCGGTAGAAGATCTCCATCTAATGTTTTTTCACTAAAAAGACCAACTTTAGCAAGTATTAGTGCTTAATCTCATTTGAGATTAAGCCACATTATAAAGATTTTAAAATATCTTCATAAGCTATACAAAATTGCTCTAAACCATCGTCAAGTAAATTTTTACAAGCTTTACTTAAAGCATCTTTTGAAATATTTGCATTTAATTTTTTCTCTATACATTCATCTTTTAAAGGCTCTTTAAATACAATTTGCTTACCCTTAAAAGCTTTTATAGCATCTAGTGGTGCAGTATTAATAGCTTTATCATAGAGTAATTCTTTAATATAATAATCTTTTTCTAAATCATCACCCTTAACACCCGTACTTGCAAATAAAGCTCTAATATTTGCTTCATTTTGTTTAATGATATAATTATAAGCCTTAGTTGCAGTAAGAATTCCCATATAATTTTTATCTAAAACTTGATTATTTAATAATCTATCAAAACGACTTACAAAAATGCTAATAACAGCTTGAGGTTCTTTTTTGGCTATGATATTATTTTTTCTAAATTCTTTTAAACCTAAATTTAAAGCTTCAAAGCATTTTTTAGTTTGTTCAAAATCAAAAATCAAAGTAGCATTGACACTAATGCCATTTTTCATTAATTCTTGCATTACTTCATAAGAAGCTTCTGTAGCAGGAATTTTCATCATCACATTTTCTTTTGCAATCTGTGTGTATAATCTTTTTGCCTCGGCTAAAGATAAACTAGTATTATCTTTTAATCTTGGGTCAATTTCAATACTAATAAAACCATCATTATTTTCATAATAATTAATAGCTAATTTATCTGCGGCCTTAGCTATATCTTCTACCGCAAGATACTCATATAAAGCTTTTTTATCTTTAAGATTTGATTTTTTGATTTTTTCTTTATAAATAGCAGAGTTTAAAATCGCATTTTTAAAAATGGCAGGATTTGAAGTAGCGCCGTTAATTGTTTTTGAGTAAATTAAATCTAAAAATTCATGATCTAAAAATTCATTTTCTATAAAATCACACCATAGTGAAAATTTTTTCATTGTATTACCTTTATTATTTCTTTTAAATCTTTTTTATCTATACAAATATCTGCATGAGATCTTAAAATTTCTTTGGCACAAAAAGCTATTTTTAATCCACATTCTTTAAACATAGAAATATCATTAGCTCCATCGCCTACACACATAATTTCTTCTGTTTTTAAATTTAAAAATTTCTTAAGTCTTTGTAGTATAATACCTTTTGAGTTATTAAACATAATTTCCCCGCCAACTTTTCCCGTCAAAACACCATTTTTACTATGTAAAAAGTTAGCAAAACCAAAATCAAAATGAAGTTTATCTTGTATTAAGTCAATTCCTTCATGAAATCCACCGCTAAAAACAATAATTTTTATGTTTTTATTTTTTAAATACTCGCATAATTCTTTAGCGCCATTCATCAAAGGTAAATTTTCACAGCACTTTCTTACTTGATCAATAGGCATTCCTTCAAGTAAGGCTACTCTAGCACTTAAGCTTTCAAAAAAATCAAGCTCACCATTCATTGCTTTGTTGGTGATTGCTTTTACAGCATCACCAACATTATATTCTTGCGCTAAAATATCGATGGTTTCTCCATCCATTAGCGTAGAATCAAAGTCAAAGGCACAAAGCTTTATCATTAAAACTCACGCTTTAATAAAGCTTCAGCTTTTAATATAGTCAAGATATTTTCTTCTCTTTTGCCTATACCAAAAATCATACCTTTTTCTTTTAATAAAGTTTCAGGCGGTGGATCAATCCTGCTTCTGTGAATTTTAATAGCTTCTGTTAATCTATCTATCACAAAACCCGCATTACCTGCAGGAGTTTGATTACCATTTGCCATACCTTTTAAAACAATATATCTTGTTTGAGGTGTCATTTTAGAACTACCTTGATTAAATCTTTTAGCAAGATCTATCAAAGGCATAACATTACCCCTCATATTAAACACACCTAAAACATAATCAGGCACACTTGGAACCCTAGTATATTCTATAGGTTTAATAATTTCTTGGATATTAAGAATAGGAATAGCATATTCCTCATCCCCTACCACAAAACCAACAAGCTGAATAATATCCTCTTCTTTATCTACATCAGGTTCTGCAATTTGCGCTTGTTGTTTTTGCAAAACCTGGCTTAATTTATCATTCATCTTCTTATCCTAGTTTTAAATTTTTTCTAACTACATTTTCTAAGTACTCTGGAGAGTAAGGCTTAGTAATATACTCAGTCATTCCTACTTCCACACCTCTTAAGCGGTCTGATTTACTAGTTCTTGAAGTTACTGCAACAAGCGGAAGGTTTTTATACTTAGAATACTTTCTGATTTCACCTGCTAAGGTATAACCATCCATTCTTGGCATTTCAATATCAATTAACACTGCATCAATATCATGCTCACCTGATTTGATCATATTTAAAGCTTCCACACCATTAGTTGCTTCTATAATACTCACACCTAATGGCTCTAGTGATTTTTGCATGATATTTCTATCCATTTTAGAATCATCCACTATAAGTACTGTGTAATCACTTGGTTTTTCTTTAGCAGTTTTTTTAGATTGTGATTCAATTTGTGCTTTAATATCTACTTTAATCTCTTTAGCTATATCCATCATAGCAGCAACATCAATAATCAAAGTAACCCTACCATCACCACGAATAGTCGCTCCTGCTATACCTTGAATGTTTTGTAAATACTCACCCATAGACTTAATAACAATCTCTTCTTGACCCACTAAAGTATCTACTATAATACCAAGCTTACTTTCTGCTACACCTATAACAACGACATAAGTTTGATCGGTATTTTCAAGCACTTGTTTTACACCAAACACATCTGAAAGTCTTACCAAAGATAACACTTCATCTCTTAGACGTAATACATTTTTACCTTCAATAGTATAAATATCATCAATTGGCACTCTAACTGTTTCAAGAACGCTTGCAAGTGGAATAGCATAAAATTCTTCTTGCGTACCCACAAGTAATGATTGAATAATTGCTAAAGTAAGTGGAATTTTAAGCTTCATTACAGTGCCTTTTCCAAGCTCACTATCGATCTCAATCACACCATTTAATTTTTCAATATTGGTTTTAACAACGTCCATCCCAACGCCACGGCCTGAAACATTAGTAATTTTTTTCGCAGTTGAAAAACCTGGTTTGAAAATCAATGCAAACGCTTCTTTATCGCTCATTTGATCAGCTTCGCGTTCTGTAATTAGATTTTTCTCCATAGCTTTTGCTTTTAATACATCAGCATCAAGCCCTTTACCATCATCAGCAATCTCTACTACAATATGATTTCCCTCATTGTATGCTTTAAGATTAACCGTTCCTTTTTCTGGTTTACCATTAGCCACACGCGTTGCTGGATCTTCTATACCATGATCACATGAGTTTCTAATCATGTGCATAATAGGATCGCCGATTTCTTCCACAATAGACTTATCAAGTTCAGTTTCTTCCCCTGAAATTTCAAGCTCCATTTGCTTACCAAGCTCACGACCCAAATCACGTACAACCCTTGGGAATTTATTAAATACTTTTGCAATAGGTTGCATTCTTGTTTTCATAACCGCAAGCTGAATATCTGTAGTGACAATACTAAGTTGAGAAACAACTTGATTTAATTCTTCTAAGAATTTTTCCCCATCATATCTTTCTTCAACATCATCATAAATTTTCAATAAGCGGTTTTTACCTAGTACCAACTCACCAATTAAGTTCATTAAATGATCAAGTCTTTTAACTTCAACCCTAATGGTTTGATCCATATTTGCACCACTGCTTCCACCACCTGCTGCAGGAACTTTTTTCTCAGTAGTTGCATTTTGTGCTTGAGCAGCTGGTTTACTTGGAGCTGGGTTTGCTTCTTGTGTTTTTTTCTTTTCAGCACGTCTTGCTTGATCTTCAGCTTTTCTTACCTTTAAAAGCCTTTCTATTTCAGCTTCAACTTCATCATCACTAAGTTTATTAACATCAACTTCAGGCTCTTCAGCTTTTGGCTCTTCTTTGACTTCTTCTTTTGACTCTTCAGCTTTAGCCGGTGCAACAGACTCTAAGCTTTCACCTTCTGAAATAGCGGTTAATCTTGCGCAAATTGGAGCTATGTCAAGTCCTATTGCTGTATCATTTCCATTATCTCTAATAGAATTTAACAAAGTTTTCATCATATCAATAGACTCTAAAACCACGTCCATTACTTCAGGAGTAATTTTAAGCTCATTATGTCTTGCTTTATTTAAAACATCTTCCATATGATGAGTAAGTTTTGTTAAAACATCAAAATTTAAAAAGCTTGATGAACCTTTAACAGTGTGTGCAACACGGAAAATTCTATTTAATAGTTCTAAGTCTTCAGGATTTGCTTCTAATTCAACCAAATCATGATCAATTTGCTCGACTAATTCAAAGGCTTCAACTAAAAAATCCTCAAGTATTTCTTGAATATCTTCCATTTTTACTCCTCACCTTTTTCATGTTTTGCTATAATACGAGAAATTTCAGCAAAGAAATCACTTGCGTTAAATTTAACTAAATATCCATCACCACCTGCTTCTTTAACACCTTTATCACTCATAAATTCATTTGACAAAGAAGAATTAAACACGATAGGAATATTTTTAAATCTCTCATCTTCTCTTACTTTAGCTGCAAAGTGAAAACCATCCATTTGTGGCATTTCAACATCACTTACGATGATTTTTAGATGCTTTCTTAAATCAGCACCATAGGCATTATAAAGCTCTTCTAATTTTTGTAAGCCTTCAACACCATCTTTTGCTTCAACAACTTTTAACCCGATTTTATTAAGAATATCTTTTACAAGTTTTCTTGCAGTAGAGCTATCATCAAGCGCTAAAGCCATACCTTCTATTTTTTGGATTTTATCATCTTCAATATCAGTTTGTGGGGTATAAATTCCAAGCTCTTGCACTATGCTTTCTAAATCTAAGATAAGTAAAACCTCATCACCTTCGATTTTAGTCACACCAGTAATTTTACCCTTATCTAAGCTACCCGCACTTGTTGCAAAAGTAGCTGGCTCAATATTTTTCCAATTAATCCTACGAATTCTTTTTGCTTCATGCACTATAAAACCGATCAATACATTACTAAATTCAGTAATGATAACTCTAGGTTTTATATTTGTCATTTCTGGTTCTTGAATTTGCATCCATTTTGCTAGGTTGATTACAGGAATCACCACACCACGAAGATCAAAAATACCTTCCACATATTCAGGCACTCCTGGAATTTCAGTCAAAAAAGGAATTTTAATGATTTCTCTAACCTTAGAAACATTTACACCATAAATTCCCTCATAGACTTTATCGTGGCCTTGCTTAAAGATGCGAAAATCAACAAGTTCCATTTCATTTGAACCTGTTTTAACGACATTCTCATCAAACATTATGCCTCCTTAAGTTCTATTTTGTGAAATCTGATTTCTGGCTCATATTTTACTACAAAAAAACTTTCCTTGTATGCAAAAGCAGCTAAATTTAAATATTTTATATTTTCATATTCTAAAAACACATCTTGATGATAATGACCTTCTATTATAAAACCTATATTATAGTGCTTTAAACGCTCTTTTACTAAGGCAGAAAAATGAGGAATTTTTCTAATAAGTTGTTTTTTGTTTTGATTTTTTAGAATTTTTTGAGTAATTTTTTCTTTACTAATAACATTTAAAAAATTTAAAAAAAATAACAAGTAATGATTTCTCAAACTTTTTAAGCAAAATTGCAAAAAAGGTTTTAAAAAAATATCCCCATGGGCTAATTTTACTAAGGTTTTGTCATGAAATTCACAAAGCAAAGGTTGCTGTTTTATACTAAAAACTTTCACTTTTTTAAAAAATTTAGCTAAATTAAAATCATGATTACCTTCTAAATATATGATTTCAATTTTACACGCAAGTTCTTCAAGTAAGTCTATATAAGCTTTTGCAAAATCATGTGTAGCTTTTACTTCATAAATTAAAAGATCAAATATATCACCCATCAAAAAAAGCTGTGGAGTTTGAATTTTTTTATTTTTTAAGGCTTGCAAAAACTCCCAAAAACCACGCCTATTTTCATTTTCATGCACATCAGCAATAAAAATAGCATTTTCTTTTATAATTATTTTTTGCAAAAACTAAAATTCCAAAGCTTTGTATTCTATAGAAATGATTTCAAATTCACTCTCACCTTTTGGTAAACGCACTTTAAAATCATCACCCTCTTTTTTACCAAGCATTGCTTTAGCAATAGGCGAACTAATGGAAATATAACCTTTATCTAAATTTCCCTCGTTTACCCCTACCAAAGTATAAGTGCTTTGCTTTTCACTTTCTAAATCTTCTACCACAACAGTTGAGCCAAATTTCACACTATCATGCTCATAAGAAGATGGATCGATGATTTGTGCTCTTGAGATCAAATCCCCAAGTTCAGCTATCTTTCCTTCTATAAAAGCTTGTTTTTCTCTAGCTGCGTGATATTCTGCATTTTCTTTTAAATCTCCATGGCTTCTTGCTATGTCTATTTCTTCTACTACTTTTGGGCGTTCAACTTTTTTTAAATGCCCTAATTCTTTTTCTAATTTCTCATAGCCGTATTTACTCATAGGTTCTTTTTGCATGATTTATCCTTATTTGATTTCATAAAGTATTTTAGCTAAATTTTTTGCACTTGCAAATTGCAAATATTCTTTTAAAAAATCTACTTTATCAAAAAATGCCTTATAATCGTATTTAAGATAAGCTTGATATAAATTTTCCACATTCACTTGCTCTTGTAAAAATTCAGGATTAAGCTCGCTTTTTCCTGTAAAATCCAAAAAGATATTTGCAAGGCCTATATGTTTGAGTTTTACAAAACATCTTGCGATAAATACATCAATAGCTTTAGCTTTATAAGCAAGCACAAAAGGCGTGCCGACCAAAGCTGCTTCAAGTGTAGCTGTGCCACTACAAATAAAAGCAAAATCAGCATTTTTCAGCACCTTTGGGGTGTTAGTTTGAATTTCAAAATTACTCATTTCCCCGTAAATTTCTAATCTCTTTAAATTAAACTCAGGTACACAAAGGATTTTTTTACCTTCAAATTTAACACTTAATTCTCTAAAAATAGGCATCAAACGCTTTATTTCACTTTTTCTTGAACCTGGTAAGAAAGCGATGATTTTTTCATCATCTTTTTTTGAAAATATAGAATTTATATCTTCTTGGTTTTTAAACTCTTTTATCTCATCTAAAAGCGGATGTCCCACATAAGTGCTTTTGCTAAAAAACTCACTATCAAAAGGCAAAATAGAAGCTAACACATCAAAATGACTTTCTATGATAGGTATGCGACCTTTTTTCCATGCCCAAACTTGAGGTAAGATATAATAAATTCTTTTTACTTTGGAATTTGCTTTTTTTAAAGCTTTTGCAAAAGGTATGTTAAAAGCAGGAGAATCTATACATAAAATCACATCAATTTTTTGAGCAAAACTTAAACTCACTAGCTCTTTTATAGCTCTTTTAGCTTTTAAAATGAGTGGCAAAACCTCTATAAAACCCATAGCACTAAACTCATGTGAACTATAAAGTGGCTTGGAATTTAAACTAAATTCTTTGCACAAATTCTCATCATAAATTCCTACTAAATCAAATTCTTTATACTCATTTTTATAAGCTTTTAAAACTTCTTTTAAATGCAAATTTGCTGAAGGCTCTAAGGCACAAACTAAAAAGGTTTTCATTAACTTACCTTACTATGTCAATTTAAAAAACATTCTAACAAATTTTAACTTAGAGTTTTAACCCGCTAAAGCGGGTTAAATTTAATAAAGTGGAGTTGCTTCAACGATAGCAGGAGTAAAAAACATTAATTCATAAAGTTCCAAAAATAAAGCAGGATCATCAAGAGTACATTGTTGAATTCCAAAACGCTGTTCAATAGGAACTTGAGGATTATTAAATACTACCATACATTCTACACCCCCAAGCACTAAAGAGCGAATTTGCACAGCAGAAGTAGTAGTTGGCATTATAGAATAAACCGTTTCTAATTTTCCATCTTCTAAATCCTGTTTACAAGATTTTCCACCAAAAAAACCACTTTCTAATATAGCTAAACACAAATCATCATCACTTGGATTTACAAATTGTACATAACCAAAAGGAAGTTTATCTGCCAAAGTATCTTTTTGTTTTAATTCTTCGCTAAGTACAATTTCTCTTAGAATCCAGTTTTGATCTTCTAATTTTGTTGAATTATCCCTAAATGGACTTAACGAAATTCCTGTTTCAAGCGATCTTATAGCAAACATAGGGGTAAAATCTGGTAAATCTCCTTGCGAAGGAGGCGCACCAAAAGAAAAACCAATATATGCAAATAACAAAAATATAATTTTTTTCATCACAAACTCCTAAAATCTTCTAAAATTTACTGGAAAATGATCTGAAGCTAAAAAACTCCTTAATCCAGCTAATGCTAAAACAGCAGCAAAAGCAGGTGGAGTATAAAGTGCACTTTGATTTGAATTTCCGGTAATTGCATAATCAATTATATTGCCACTAGTTTGTGTAAAAGAAGGCGGTGATACTATATTAACACGCGATCTTAAATCCGGATCAAGTAATCCTATAAGATTATTAGGTGTTCTATTAAAATCGCCCATAATCATCCAATTAATTTGTGGCATATTTCTAAAATGCATATCCACTGCCGTTACAATGGCACCTGCATCATTGCCACCTCTTGCCAAAGCGTGTATACTAAAAAATACATCATTTCCTATACGAATTCCTATAATAGGTCTTGAAGCAACAGTTGGGGGAGGTAAAACTATAACCTCATCAGCTTGTCTTCTACTAACTATAGCCATATTAACACGATTTGCTCCAACATCTACCCTAGAATAATATATAAAAACAGAATTTGGACGCGACAAAGAGCCCAAATTCCATTCATATTCATGAATAGGAATACCTACCCCTGGTGGCTGAACCTGTCTTGGAGTCATCATTGCAGTAGAAGGTAAAACTCCAGCTTCTTGCACTGCTAAAACATCTAAAGGATTATCTCCAGTTACCAATTGTCTTATACTAATATTCCATTTACTTTCAGTTGATGCTGATGATCCTTGTAAATTCCAAGTTCCTACATTATAATCATCTAAAGCGCTAAAAGCCAAGCTCACACTAAAAATAAAAGATAATATTATTTTTTTCATATTCTTCTCCTATTTTCCCATATAAGGGGTTTTTGCTGTGAAAGTTGGTACAGTTATATACCATTGTCTGTCTAAATTTTTCTCCCCTTTTTTCACACAATCAGTTAAATATATATTATAAAAACTAAAATCAAACTCATGCATTACATCTTTTACCGGAGTTTGAATACACTGTTGCGTTGCAAAATTTTGAATTTGAAAAGATCCATTACTCATAGGAAAAAATTTCCAAAATTGTGCGTAATTACTTTGATCACAAGGATAATGTACTATACCATTTCCGTAAGCATTTAAGCAAGTATTAGTTTTTGCGTTCTTAATCATAACCATATCATTTGGAAATTCTATAAGTTGCCAAACCCTAGCATCGCCAAAAGGTTTACTATTATATAAATTATAACCCCAAATCCAATTTCCAGCAGCTAAAGCCCATACAGTTAACGCAGCTCCATTTGGATTCATAATAGTAACAAAATCACTCGGAAAACCTCTATTTTCAAACACTGAGCTCTCACTAAAATTCCCAGTTGATGTCAATCTTGGTAAAGGACCTTTTATAGCATTATTACCTTTAAAAGTATTTGTTTTTATAAGCGGTGGATCTAAAGGCACAGCTGGAACTATATCTTTACCTTCTACTAAAGCTGGAATTGTTTGCTTTGCAGGTGGTGTTGGATTTTTACCTATTTTTAAAGGATCAGTATCATTTATATTACCAAAAGAGCGTCCTAAAGGATTTAATTGTTCCTTAGAAGAACACCCCATAAGAAATGCTATAAACGCGATCAACATCATCGCAAATTTAATTTTATGCATTTTTCCTCCTTGAATTTTTAAGTTTGAATATATTAACATAATTTTAAAACATTTTGATAAAAAATATCATTAATAGCTTTTCTTGATTTTATTAAGTATTTAAAAAATGAATTGTTATAATTTACTAATTTTAATCTAAAAGGAAAAATTATGGATATTGTGCAAAGATTTATAAACTACACTAAGATTAATACCACTACAAGTAGAGAAAATGGCGCCAAAGGCATTATGCCATCAAGTCCTAATCAAATGGAGCTTGCAAAATTACTTGAAAAAGAATTACAAGAACTAGGTTTAAAAGACATCAAAAGAAGAGAAAACACCATCACCACAGCTCTTTTACCAGCAAACACTCCAAATGCTCCTAAAATAGCCTTTTTTGCGCATTTAGATACAAGTATGGAACAAACTAATGACACCAAAGCACAAATCACTAAGTATCAAGGTGGGGATATATGTTTAAATAAAAACTTAGATCTTTATTTGAAAGAAAGTGAATTTAAAGAGCTTAAAAACTACATAGGAGATGATATTATCCACACTGATGGCACAAGTTTGCTTGGAGCTGATGATAAAGCAGCCATTGCGGCGATTATGGATATGCTTGAATTTTTTGTTAAAAATCCTGATATTAAACATGGCGATATTTATGTTTGCTTTTTACCTGATGAAGAGCAAGGTTTAAGAGGAGCAAAAGCTTTTGATATAAAAGAAATTGATGCTGATTTTGGGTATTGTTTAGATTGTTGTGAGATAGGAGAGTTTATTTATGAAAATTGGAATGCAGGAGATTGTGAAGTAGAATTTATAGGAAAATCTGCTCATCCTATGAGCGCCAAAGGAAAATTAGTTAATTCTTTATTTTTAGCACATAAATTTATCTCTATGCTTCCAAATGGCGAAGCACCTGAATACACAGAAAATAAAGAGGGATATTTTTGGGTTAAAGAACTCAAGGGAAATAGTGCTAAAACTATTTTAAAAATAGATATTAGAGAATTTGATGATGAAAAATACAAACAAAGAATGCAATTTTTACAAGATTTAAACGATAGTTTTAAAAAGTTATACGGAGAAGAAAGAATTAACATTAAGCTTAATGATCGTTATAAAAATGTCTTTAATAGTCTAAAAACAACCAAATCTTTACCTATTAAACTTGCTTTACAAGCTTATGAAAATTTAAATATCAAAACTAAAATCATTCCTATGCGTGGAGGATACGATGGAGCAGTGCTTTCAGAAAAAGGCTTGCCTTGTCCAAATATCTTTACTGGAGCACATAATTTTCACTCTATTTATGAGTATTTACCTGTTAAATCTTTAAAAGCAGCGAGCAAAGTTATACAAGAAATCATCATCCTAGCTGCAAAATAAATTTAAGCCTTTTAAGGCTTAAATTTATAATAACACAAAAGCAATTATAACCACCGAAACAACACAACCTAAAGCAGTTCTTTTAACAATTTCTAAAGGACTAACCCCAGCTATAGCTGAAACGATAATACAAGCTCCTAAAATAGGCGAAAGATATCTTCCAAGCACTGCTGACATTGCCACTGCGGTACCAAGTTTAACTTGATCAAAACCAAGATCTTGAGCATGAATAGTTACAGCCTTGTTAAATGCCATAGCAGCAGCATCACCACTACCTGTAACCATAGCCATTAAAAATGGTATAAAAGTTCCACCAAAACGCACATAATGTTGTTCATTTTTAAGCCATTCTATGATGATATCAATTACCCCGCATGCTTTTAAACCTGCAACAAAAACACTAGCAGCTATGATAATCCCTATAATCTCTGCATAAGATTTTCCCATACCATTAAAAAACTCTTTAAAAATACTATCAGGCTTACTCATAGTTACCACCAAAGCTATAATCGCTCCCAAAAGCATAGCTTCAGCAACTCCAACTTCTTTTGTCCATGTTAAAAACTCATAATCATTTAAAGGACTTGCGCCTATGATTAGCACAATTAAAGGCACTAAAGGCATAAACGCATAAAATACATTTACTTTTTCAATATTATCTTCAGTCTTGTTTTGATTAGCCACTTCAAAAACTTGCCCTTTTTGATAATCTTTAAAAATCACTGCCATAATCATCAAAGAAATCATCACTATTACTCCTGCCGTTAATGCATTTGGAGTTTGAGTTAAAACAATCTCTTGTATATTTTTCCCCGAAATTTCAGAAATCAAAGCCGTATGAGAAACACCTGGACTTAAAATTCCTCCTATAGTTCCACAAAGCACCGTTGCTGCTGCCATAGCAGGTTTTATACCCGAAGCCATTAAAAGCGGTATCAAAGTCGCACCAACTGCAGCTGAACATCCTGCTGCGGAAGGTATAGCTATAGCGATGAAAAAAGTCACTATAAAAGCAAGCGGAATTAAGAAAAATCCTACATTTTTCAAAGGTGTTGTAAGTAGTTTAACCAAATGCTTATCACACCTAGTCACTTTCATCACAAAAGCAAAGCCCATGCTTGCACAAATTGCCTTAATCAAAGCAGGTTGCACCATAGCATGCGTAAAAGCACTCAAAGCTTCAATGGGCTTAAGTGAAATCAAACATAAAATAAAACCAACACTAATTAAAGCTGTTTTTGTTTCTACTTTTTTAATAAGCAAATAAACCACAGCCACAATACCAAAAATCGCAGCTAAAAGATAAAAAGTTTGCATTTTTCTCCTTTAGATTTTAGTTATTTGATTGACTTTTAAATATTCCACATTAAAAGGATAGCTTAGCTTTAGCACATCATGATGACCTATGATTTTTAAGCTATCATCTTGCACTTTTAATGCAGAACCCTCCGGTATAGCATAAACAATGTCTTTTGGATTAGTTAATAAAAACTCTTCCAAGCGCTCCTCTCTGCTTTCTCCATTATGGCCAGGAATTTTACCACTAATAAAATGCGGGTTGATTTGATAAGGAAAAACCCCTAAACTATCAAAACTTTTTGGCATAACAATAGGCATATCATTAGTTATTTTTATGCTAAGTCCTGCTATATTTGAGCCTGCACTCCAACCTATATAACAAGCTCCTTTTTCAATACGCTCTTTTAACACTTCAAGCAAATCATTTTCATATAATTTATACAAAAGCATAAAGCTATTGCCTCCACCTACTAAAAAAACTTTTGCATTTAAAATTGCTTCTTTTAAATTTTCAAAATGGTGTAATGATTTGATATTATCTTTTTTCAAGCCTTCTTTTACCCTAGCTTCATAAGCATCATAAGTCCTTCTAACGCCCGCATAAGGTATAAAAAGAATTTCTTCATCTTTCATGGAATTTTCTTTTAAAAAATCATCTATAAATTCTCTAGTGTGACTTAAGTAAACACTATCTTTATAACCAGAAGCACTAAAAAGCAAAAGTTTTGACATCATTCTTTCCTTTAAAAAATTAATCAAAACTATAATTTTAATATTTAAAAAATGAAAAAACAATTTAGCAATAAAAAATATTGTATTACTTGTGTTAAAATTTAAAAAAAGGAAAAAACATGAAAGAAATTTTAATAACAAACGATGATGGCTATGAAAGTGAAGGCTTAAAAAAGCTTGTAAAAATGCTAAAAAAGCATTTTAAAGCTAAAATTACCATAGTAGCTCCTGCTAGCGAAAAATCAGCATGCTCACACTCTATAACACTAACCAAACCTTTAAGATTTCACAAGGTTGGTAAAAGATTTTACAAGCTTGATGATGGCACACCTGCAGATTGCGTTTATCTTGCTTTGCATGCTTTATATAAAAAGCGTTTGCCTGATCTTGTCATAAGTGGAATCAATAAAGGAGCTAATGTAGGCGAGGATATCACTTACTCAGGAACTTGCGCAGGTGCTATGGAAGCAGTGCTTCATGGAATTCCTGCCATAGCTTTATCACAATTTTACAAAGATAGCCAAAAAGAGCTTGATTATAAACTTGCTTTAAAACTTACTAAAAAAATAGTCAAAAATATCTTTGAAAAGGGCTTTCCTTTAGATAAAAAAGAATTTTTAAATATCAACTTTCCTTCTAGCAAAACAGCCTTTCAAGGCTTAAAAATTTGTAAAGCAGGTAAAAGAATTTATAGTTATGAAGCACACTCAAATACAAATCCAAGAGGTGTAGAATACTACTGGCTAGCTGCTGCTAATCTTGATCATGAAAATGAAAAAGACTCAGACATAGCACTTTTAAAACAAGGTTATGCCACAATAACCCCTATAATGCTTGATCTAACAGCTTATAAACAAATGAAAAATCTCAAAAAATGGATGAAAAATGGATAGATACACGCGTATAAAATGGCTTGTTAATGAAGATAATTTTATTAAATTTCAAAATACCAAAGTTTTAGTTTGTGGTTTGGGTGGAGTTGGTGGAATTTGCATTGATGCGCTTTTTAGAAGTGGCTTTAGCAATCTAACCTTAATCGATGCGGATAAATTTGAAACTACTAATCAAAACCGCCAGCTTCATAGTGAAAATATAGGTGAAGAAAAAGCTAAGGTTTTTGAACGCATTTACAATGCCAAAGGTATAGTTAGTAAAATCGATGATGAGTTTTTGAAAAGTTTTGATCTAAGTGAGTTTGATTTAATCATTGATGCGATTGATGATATACCTGCTAAGGTTGCTTTGGCTAATTTGGTTGATTTGAAAAAACAAATTTTTATCTCATCAACCGGTGGAGCTAGAAAGCTTGATCCAACGCGTATTAAGACGACAAGCATATTTAAAACTCACGGCGATGCCCTAGCTAAAAAATTCCGCTATGAGCTTAGAAAATCAGGCTTTAAAGGAGACTTTGATGTGGTATTTTCAGATGAAGAAGCTCATTGTAAAGATCTTGGCTCATTTATGGGTGTGACAGCCTCTTTTGGGCTTGCTTTAGCTTCTTTGGCTTTAAGGAAAGTGCTTGATAAGAAAGCTTGATATAAAAGACTTAGCTTCTTGTATCAAGCTTTTTAAGCAAAGCGTATCTACTCTTTGTAAAAATGATTATACAAAAGAGCAAATTCATGCATGGATTAATATAGACCAAAAAGCTTGGGAGGAAAAATTTCAAAATCAACTAGGCTTTGTTTATGAAGAAAAAGGCCAAATCATATCTTTTATAAATATAAATTTAGAAGAAAAAACACTCGATCTTTGCTTTACTCATGCAAGCTATACTCATCAAGGTTATGGCAAAGCTTTATTAGAATTTGCTCTTAAAAACTACCCTTATAGTGAAATTTATACTTTTGCTAGCCTTAGTGCTAAAAATTTCTTTTTAAAAGCAGGATTTAAAATCATCAAAGAAAACATTGCTATAAGAGATCAACAAGAATTAAAAAATTTCTTCATGAAAAAGGAAATAAATTGAAAAAAATACTTTTACTTTTTAGCCTTTTTTGCTCTTTTACTTTGGCAAATGAAAATTTAGAAAATCTTTTTAAAGATTACAATGAAAGTGGAGTTTTTATAGCTTATGATGGCAAGAATTATTATAGCAATGATTTTAAAAAAGCAAACAAACGCATTCTACCTGCCTCTACTTTTAAAATTTTCAACGCCCTAATCGCACTTAATGAAGGTATTGTGAAAAATACTAATGAGATTTTTTATCATTACAAAGGCGAAAAAGTATTTTCACCCTCTTGGAAAAATGACGCAAATTTAGCCCTAGCTATGCAAAGATCCCAACTACCTGCTTATAAAGAACTAGCTAGAAAAATCGGCTTAGAAAAAATGCAAAAAAACCTAAATAAACTCAACTATGGCAATCAAAAAATAAGCAAAATAGATGAATTTTGGCTTGATGATTCTTTGCAAATTAGTCCTAAAGAGCAATCCACTTTACTTTTTAAACTTGCAAATTTAGCACTAGATTATCCTAAAAATATACAAAAAGAAATTATAAATATAATAAAACTTAGTGAAAATGATCATTATGAGTTTTTTGCAAAAACAGGCTGGGGAAAAGAAAAATACGGACAAATCGTAGGTTTTATAAAAGATAAAAAAACTCATCAAATTTATGCTTTTGCTTTATGTATGGATATAAGTGATTTTAACAAGCTTTATCTAAGAGAAGAATTAGCAAAAAAATATCTATCAAATTTAATAAACTTGGCACATAAAAAATAAAGGATGATAAGTCAAGGTATTTTGAAATTCTTTTTCATAGTTTTTTAAAAATGCCTTGCTTATGAAAAATTTTTCACTCAAAGCATTTACCCCGCTTAATTTCAAATGTCTAAAAAGCTCTAAAGTATCATCAAATTTTAGCTCTTTTAACTCTTCTTTTGTCTTTATGATCTTAAAATTTTTAGAAAGCTTTTGCCTAATTTGCTCTAAAGTTAAATATTCAAGTGATAAATTAGTGCTTTGCTTTATTTGAGTGAAATTTTTTTCTCCAAAAGTAGAAAAAAGCAAAATCCCATTTTTATTTAGCATGCTTGCAAGATTTTCTAAAAGCTCATCTATCTTTAGCCACTGCACGCAAGCATTTGAAGCTATAAGATCAAATTTTTTCGTATAAAAATGATGATTTTTAAGCTCATTCATATCAAAAACACCAAATTCATCAAACTTACAAGGATTTTCAAAAGGATAAATATCATTTAAAAAATAATGCTTAAATTTAATACACTCTTGCAAAGCCTTGCTAAAAACCCCTACCCCACAGCCAAACTCAAACACCGCTTTAAAATCTCTAAAATCATTCTCACTAAGCATTTTACAAAGCTCTTTAGCCATGGCTTTTTGCACAGGCGTATTTGCGCTATAAGTGTCTTTTGCTCTTATGAAAGTTTGCAAAGTGCTTCCCAAGTGCGGTATTTAAAAAATGCAAAATGTGGCTCATCGACAAACATTGCCTTTTCTTTGAAAAAATTAAAAGCATGCTTTGGTGGAAAGATTTTATCCTCTTTACTGATTATGGCTTTATCCCAAGTGAAATTTTCGTTTAAATCTTTAGTGCAAAACTCATATAAGCTTAAAAGTTCTGCTTTTAAATGCTCGTTTTTTTCAAAATAAAATCCATCACTTAAACTCATTCTTTTTTCAAGCAAATTTGCTTTAAAATCCTCTAAAGCAAACCTTTTCATCGTAAGTTTAAAAATGGCTTTTTTAATCCCAAATTCATCATCTATAGGTAAATTTGTGCCATTTATGGCTATTTTTTTATCAAATTTTATATCTTTTAAAATTTTACTCGCTACACAAACTCCCATAGAAAAGCCAACAAGAGTGATTTTTTCAAATTTATGAAGATTAATTTCCCAATCAAAACTCGTATAATCATACACCATTAAAACATTTACATCACTTTTTAAATGTGAAAAATGGCTAAAATGTGAGCAAAATCCTGAAAAAAATAAAATCAACTCACATGAATTTGCATTTTCATGTAAAAAATGAGTTTTCAAAGTACCTCCAAAACCTTTTCTAAGTCTTTTTTTACTAAACCAGCATGCAAAGAAAAGCGAATTCTGGCTGTATTTTTAGCTACGGTTGGCTCTTTAATAGCAGGTGCAAAAACACCATTTTCTAAAAGCTTTTGAGAAATTTCACTAGCTAGTGCATTTTGCCCTAAAATAAAAGATATCACATAAGCCTCGCCTAAAACTGCACCTTTACTTGCCAAAGCATTTTTAAACCAAGTGCTTAACTCTAAAAGCTTTTTTCTTTGAGCATTAAATTCATGCAAATGCTTAAAAACATGCAAAGTCCAAGCTACATTAATAGGTGCAATAGCAGTTGAGTATATAAAAGCTCTTGCTTTGTTGATAAAAAAATCTTTTTCATCACTTATCATGCAAGCTCCCATGGAAGCTATGGCCTTACCAAAGGTAAAAACTAAAAAATCCACTTCCTTTTCCAAGCCCAAAAATTTCACATAACCCAAACCATCATCACTAAAACACCCTATGCTATGGGCTTCGTCAATGTAAATTTTGATATTTTTAAATTCTTTTTTCAAATTTATGAATTCTTTTATAGGTGCAAAATCCCCATCCATACTAAATAAAGCTTCACTTATGATGATGATATTTTCAAATTCTTTATAATGTTTTTGCACTAAGCTTTGCAAATGCTTTATATCATTGTGTTTAAATCTTATAAATTTAGCCCCGCCAAGCCTTAAACCATCGATAATACTTGCATGTACTTGCTTATCTGCTAAAAACAAAGTATTTTTAATGCTTGCTAAAGCTTGCAAACAGCTAACATTTAAAGCATAGCCATTGTTAAAATGTAAGATTTTTCTGCCTAACTTAGCTTCTAAAAAGCTTTCAAATTCATCAAAAATCGCATAATTTCCACTCAAGCTTCTTGAACTTGAACTAGAAAATTCAAATTCTTTTAAATGCGTTAAAAAATCTTGCTTTAATGCTTTTTCATTGCTTAAATTTAAATAATCATTACTAGCTAAATTTAGCAATTTTTGCTCATTATAAATAACATATTTTCCCTCATGTTTTAATGAGCGTAGAATTCTAAAATTATCTTGTTGTTTTAATGCATCTAAAATTTGTGCAATTTGCATTATTGTTTAAACCTTGCGTAAGCTTGACAACCTAAATCATCTTTTAAATCACAAGCTTTACCAAAATATTCTAAAGCCTTAAAAGTGTCTTTTCTAACGCCTTTTCCAAGTGCATATATAGCTCCGAGATTAAAACAGCCATTTCCATTATTTAAGTCGCATGCTTTTTGATATAATTCTGTTGCTTTAAAATTATCCTTTTTTACACCATACCCATTTGCATACATAAAACCAAGACTAGAACAACCCAATCCTTCGTTTAAACTACATGCTTTTCCATAAAACTCCACTGCTTTAAAATTATCTTTTCTTATGCCATAACCTTTTTCATACATTACACCAAGATTAAAACAGCCATTTCCACTATTTAAATTACAAGCTTTTTTATAAAACTCCACTGCTTTAAAATTATCCTTTTTTACACCTTGTCCATTTGCATACATGAAAGCAAGATTAGAACAGCCGTCCCCGTTATTTAAATCACACGCTTGTTTGTAATACTTCATAGCTTTTATATAATCACCACTCTCATAAGCTTCAAGTCCTTTTAAAAACAAATCCTCTTGTGAGTATGCAAAATTTGAAAATAAAATCGTTAAGATAATCAATACTTTTTTCATACTTTACCTCTAAATTTAAGATAAAAGCTAATTATATAAATATTTTCTAAATAATCCTTTTTCATTTTAAAGCATAAATTTGAGTAAAAATTGTAGTATCATTAGTAATAAAAATCAAAGAAGTAAAAATGAATTTAAAAGAACTAGATTTAAAACACATTTGGCACCCTTGCACACAAATGAGCGATCATGAGTTTTTACCTTTAATACCTATAAAAAAGGCTAAAGGAGTGTATTTGTATGATTTTGACGAAAAATCCTACATAGACTGCATTAGCTCTTGGTGGGTAAATATCTTTGGCCATTGTAATGAATATATCAATGAAAAAATCAAAGATCAACTTCAAAATTTAGAGCATGTTATACTTGCTGGTTTTTCACATGAGCCTATCATAAAGCTTTCACAAAGACTTTGCAAGCTTTTACCTTTTGATAAATGCTTTTTTGCAGACAATGGTAGTTCAGCCATAGAAGTGGCTTTAAAAATGAGCTTTCAATACCACTTAAACAATGGCTCTAAAAAGGATAAATTCTTATCGCTTAGCAATTCTTACCATGGAGAAACCTTAGGTGCATTAAGCGTTGGCGATGTAGCACTTTATAAAAAAACCTATGAGCCTTTACTTTTAAAAAGTATCACAACACCTGTGCCAACTAGCAAGGACTATACAAAAGAACTTGAAATTTTAGAAAGCATTTTAAAAAATCATCATCATGAAATTTGTGCTTTTATACTTGAGCCTTTACTTCAATGTGCGGGCAATATGCACATGTACGAGCTTGGGTATTTAGATGAGGCGATTAAACTTGCTAAAAATTATGGTGTGCAAGTGATATTTGATGAGATAGCCACAGGTTTTGGACGCACAGGGGAAATGTTTGTGCTAGATTATTGCTCACAAAGCATTGATTATATATGTCTTTCTAAAGCTATCACTGGTGGGTATTTACCACTTTCAGTGGTGCTTACTAAAGATGAAATTTATGAGAAATTTTATGATAGCTATGAGAGCCAAAAGGCCTTTTTACACTCTCACTCTTACACGGGTAATGCCCTAGCTTGTGCAGCGGCTAATGCGACTTTGGATATTTTTGAAAAAGAAAATATCATCACAAAAAATAAAATCAAAAGTGCTTTTATAAAAACTCAATGGGAGAGTTTAAAAGAATTTGACTTTTTAGGAAATTTTAGAAATTTAGGCATGGTAGGTGCATTTGACATACAAAAAAGCAAATATCAAAGAGCAGGACTTGAAGTCTTTCAAAGAGCCTTAGAAAAAGGATTGCTTTTAAGACCGCTTGGAAATACAATTTATTTCATGCCACCATATGTTATAAATGAAGATGAGATTGCTTATGTAGTGCAGTCTTTAAGAGAGATTTTCAAGGATTTTTGAAAGTTTTTCGCACACTTTATCATCAAATTCTATGATAGGAATTTTAGCATAATTACTTATAAAATCCTTGCTAAAAGCATCTTGGATTTTTAAGATTAAAGCAAGGATTTTAATATCTCTTTGTTTTAGTGCTTCTATACTTAAAAGCGTGTGATTGATACTTCCTAGATAGTCTTTTGCAACTAAAATCGTAGGGTGCTTAAACGCACTCATATAATCAATCATTGTTTTTTCATCATCAAGGGGCGAAAAAAGCCCACCAGCTAACTCGATAATGAGTTTTTCACTTTGTGGAATTTGTATATCAAAAGCTTTATAGCTTAAATTTTCTAAAATCCTACCTTTATGTGGTGAAGCAGGGGTTTGCAAAAACACACCTTCTTTGAAAATCTTAGTTTTTGGACTAAATTGAGCTACTACCTCACTATCTTTTGGCATACCTGCTTGGATAAGCTTAAAATAATCAAAACCTAATTCTTTACAAATTCTAGCACTTAGATAAGTTTTACCAACATCTGTGTCTATACCACTAATGTATATTTTCATTTTAAACCTATGAAAGTATTTTTAAACCCACGGTGCAAGCAATGATAAGAGCAATCAAAAAAAGCTTTAAAAAGCTTTTGCTTTCTTTATAAAAAAGCACCCCTATGATAACTCCACCTGCAGTTCCAGCTCCTGTCCATATAGAATAAGCCACACTCATAGCAATGCTTTGCATGCTAAGACTTAAAAATCCAAACGAAAAACCAAAACATACTATCAAAGCTAAAAGATAAAGCTTATTTTTAGTGCTTACAAGTTGCTTCATAATAATCACACCAAAAATTTCAAAAGCGGTCGCTAAAAATAAAAAAAACCATTCCATTACTTAGCTTCCTTGCTAATGATTTTAAGGCCTATGATACTTAAAAGCAAAATGGCTATTAAAGTAAGCTTGACAATAGAACTTGGCTCATTGAAAATAAACATCTCATTAAGCACCACTCCAACCGTGCCAATACCTACAAAAACACTATAAGCAATACTTACTTCAAGTCTTTCACAAGCTTTTAAAAAACATGTAAAAGATATACACACCCCAATGGCTGTTAAAGCATAATGCCAAATTTCAGTTGAGTATTTTAAGCCACTCACCCAAAAACACTCAACCAAACCACCTAAAATCACCATAAACCAACCAAAATTAGAGCTTATTTTTGTTCTTTCTATCATAATCTACCTTTTTTCAAAAGCGCAAATTATAGCTAAATTTACAAAACAATAAGCTCTATAAAATTAAATTTTCTTACTTTCTACCTCTTTTAATATAGATTGAGATATGTTTCCTACAGCTTTGGTAGCTTCATTTGTGAAATTAGCAATTTCTACATTTTCCTTTGTAACATCTTCTAAATTAACTATAGCATCATTAATTTGAGTAATACTCTGTGTTTGCTCTTGCATTGATATAGAAACATCATTAACACTTTGAACTAAAATATTAACATTGGCTTCTATCTCCCCTAAGCTTTTCTCTGTTTTTTCAGCTAAATGACGTACCTCATCTGCCACCACCGCAAAACCTCTGCCATGTTCACCCGCACGTGCAGCTTCAATAGCTGCATTTAAAGCTAGCAAATTAGTTTGATCTGCTATATCTTTAATCACATTCACAATTTCTTTGATATTATCAGCTTGTGTTACTACTTCTTTTGTTTTATCCCCCACATTTTGCATGGAAATATTGATCTGATCTACCGCGTGTATTGATTTTTCAAGTGATTGAGATTGAGAGTGTGTCCCATCTACTAATTTTTGCATAGATTCTTCTAGTTTTACACTTTGCAAAGTTAGTTCTTTTGCAAAAGTAGAGGAAGAAATAAGCATTTTTTTAATTTCATCACCTAAAACATTTGTTGTAATTTCTACATTACCTTTTGCATTCTGAACCTGTGTTGAAAAGTCTAATGCCTTATAACTTTCAAGCACTCTATCAAGCTCATTGATGTTAGATCCTACTTTTTCTTCTAAAACTTTTAGCATTTCATTTAGAATATTTTTCAATTCAATAAGTTGTGGATTTACTGGGTTTTTTTCAATTCTAACAGATAAATCTCCTAATTCTATTTTCTTAACTTTTTGCACACTTTCCATCACTGCTTCTTGATCTTTGTGTAAATTACTTTGAGTATTTGCAATACTTTCGCTAATTTCACGTGCTATAATTGAAAATTCATCATTTCCTTTAAGATTAATCTTTATAGAATCCATTTGTTTTTTATAATTTAAACTATCAAAAAAACTCTCTAATGTATTTTTAATAATAATAATCTTTTTAAGAAAATAATCTATCATTCCTCCTAAAATAGCAATAATAATCAACACAAACATTATTCCAAAAACAATTTGTGTTATCAAAAGCTTATTGAAAATATTGTCATAATCTTTCAATGAATTTGCAGAACACAACATCATTCCATTTGTAGTGTTTAAACATACAGCTACACGTTTATCATTTTTCAATGTATATTCAATCAAATTTGTTGGTTCATTAGGTGTTAGTCTTGCTACTTCTATAAACATTTTAATAGCATTTGCTATTTCGGTTTCTTTGTTAATATCAATATATCCTGAAGAATGTGCTATTAAATTTCCTTTATCATTTATTAAAAATACACTATTACTTGGTGTTATTTTTAACCCCTCAAAAGCCTTTCGCATATCATCAAGAAAAATTTCACCTGCCAATACCCCTAAGAATTTTCCATTTATCTCTATAGGAGCTGTTATAGATACAACCATTTTTTTAGTCACAACATCCACAAATGGATCTGAAATATTAATTTTTTTAGTATCTTTTGTAAGTTTATACCAATCCCTTGTTCTAGCATCAAATCCATCTTTTTCTTGATTTAAAAAGAAATGCTTTCCTTTAGAATTAATATCCACATCAATTAAACTTCCATCCTTTTCATACCCAACATAAATAGCCGTAAAAGAGTATAAAGTAAAAACATGCTCTAAAAAACCAGCGATATAATCTTCACTCAAATCTTTATTGGAAGTAATACTTTGAGTTATTTTTTCTATATCTTCTTTCTTAGAATTAAAATAAAGCTCGGTAAAACTTCTACCATTTTTGACACTTTCTTGTTTTCCATGTGTAATACTTTGTAAAATATCTCTTTTAGAAGAATAATAATTTAACCCCACAAAAACCCCAAAACCTATACACAAAATCAAAGCAGTATATATAGAAATTCTTCTTGCAATAATTGTTTTAAATATCATTTTACCTCCAATTTAACATAGTTATGTCTATTGTAATATAACTATATAAAATATTATCTTTATATTAAATATTTTACAGAAAATATAAATTATTTGTTTTGTTTTTTCACATTTATTATTTTAAATTAATTTTTATTTAATATATATTTAATATAATACATAGCTTACAAAAAAAGGAGATAAATATGAAATTTTTAGCAGGTAGCAAAAAAGCTTTATTAGTATTAGCTAGTTTAGCATTTTTAACAAGCAATAATACTTTTGCAAAAGATTTTGAGCCTATTATCGTTATACACGGTGGGACAAGTGGCTTAGGACTTACTAAAGAAGAATTTACCAAAAGAGAAAAGGTAATGAAAGAATCTTTAAAAGCGGGTCAAAGCATACTTGAAAAAGGAGGAAGCTCGGTTGATGCAGTTATAGCTGCCATTAAAGTAATGGAAGATAGTCCTGAATTTAATGCTGGAAAAGGCGCTGTTTTTACTTCTGATGGATTTAATGAACTTGATGCATCTTTAATGGATGGAAAAAATTTAAAAGCAGGTGCAGTTGCTATGGCTAGGACGATTAAAAATCCTATAGAAGCAGCAAGACTTGTTATGGAAAAAACACCTCATACTTTAATAGCGGGAGAGGGAGCAGATAAATTAGCCAAAAAACATGGCTTAGAAATAGTAGGACAAAAATACTTCTTTACAGAACACAGATACAAACAACTTCAAGAAGCTAAAAAAAGCAAGGAGGTTTTATTAGATAGTGACAAAGCCAAAGCTCATCTTGGTGTAAGCACTGAGCCATATTTAGGCACAGTAGGTGCAATAGCTTTAGACAAAAATGGCAACCTAGCAGCAGGTACAAGCACAGGTGGCACTACAAATAAAATGACAGGACGCATTGGGGATTCTCCTATCATAGGGGCAGGAAATTATGCAAATAATGACTCAGTAGCAATTTCTTGCACAGGGACAGGTGATATTTACATAAGAGTAGCTGCAGCTCATGAAGTTGCATCTTTGTATAAATACAAAAAACTTTCAGTGCAAAAAGCAGCTGAAGAAACTATCAAACAAGTTGCAAAACTTGGTGGCACAGGTGGAATCATCTCTATAGATAAAAATGGAAAAGTTGGTTATGCTTGGACTAAAGATAAACTTGGAATGTATCATGGACAAGCAAAAATCGGCGAAGAGCCAAAAGTATTTTGGCCGCTTGGAAATTAACGCAGTTTAACTTTTTTAACGCCTCGAAGTTTAAAAATCTTTGAGGCTCCACTTTCAAAAAACTTTTCATCTACTATTTTATCTGCATTTTGCATAGCCCAATTTAGATCAAATTTTTTTCCATGAAGATTTGCAGAAGTAGAATAAAGCCAATCGAACTCTTTTAAAAATTCCTCATGAGCACAATCTTTCACAACGCGTATTGCTTTAGAATTAGGATATAAAAAAGTAGTTTTTTTGGATTTTCTAATAGTATTTTTAAAATGATTTGGTACTCTTGTAAGTTTTTTAAGCTCACTAAATTTAGCTGTGGTAATCAAACAATCTTGATTTAAAGGTCTTTTTTTTAAAGTATTAAGGGCTTTTAAGTCTTTACTTAAAAGCCCTGCTGTTGTATCAGTTTGAGCAAGATAAATCATGCTTTTAAGTATTCTTGCAAGCTCTTTACTTCAAGACATGATTTATTTTGTATAGCTTTAATCGCTTTAGCACCTGCATACGCTGCTCTTAGATTTGTAAAATACGGAGTTTTAAAGCGTAAAATATTTGCTCTAATTTTTTTAGTATCACCTCTAAAACTATGCTCATCGCTAGTATTAATAGCAAGTTGAATTTGAGAATTTTTTAACTTATCCTCTACATTTGGACGTCCTTCAGAAATTTTATGCACAAACTCACACTCCAAACCTGCTTCTTGTAAAATTTTATAAGTTCCACTTGTAGCAATGATTTTAAAACCTAGCTTAATGTATTCATTAGCTAAATCTACTGCATATTTTTTATCTTGCTCTCTTAATGATAAAAACACATTACCACTTTCTGGTAAGAAATTTGAAGAAGCAAGTTGGCTTTTTGCATAAGAGTTTTCAAAGTCTTTACTTACCCCCATAACCTCACCGGTTGAGCGCATTTCAGGCCCAAGCTCAAGGTCACTTCCACTAAGCTTGGCAAAAGGAAATACCACTGATTTTACGCTAATGTGTTTTGGTTTTTTAGCTCTTAAAATTCCATTTTTTTCCTCTACCACTTTAAAGGTATCATAAAATTTCAAACTTTCTCTTAAATTTCCTTGCCACATCACGCGCGTTGCAACCTTAGCTAAAGGAATTCCTGTAGCTTTACTCACAAAAGGCACGGTTCTACTAGCTCTTGGGTTTACTTCTATCATATAAAGTTTATTATCATGAATGGCAAATTGTATATTTAAAAGCCCTACTACACCTAAATTTAAAGCAATATCTTTTGTTTTTTGCTCAATCATTTCAAGCATAGCTTCATCAATATTTACAGCAGGCAAAGAGCAAGCACTATCGCCTGAGTGAATTCCTGCTTCTTCAATATGCTCCATAATGCCTGCTACATAAACTTCTTTTCCATCACTTATCGCATCTACATCAAGCTCAGTTGCATTGTCTAAGAATTGATCAATTAATACCGGAGATTTATCACTCACATCTACTGCTTCTTGCATATAAAGTCTAAGCTCGCTCTCATCATGCACCACACGCATTGCACGACCACCCAAAACATAGCTTGGTCTAACAAGCACAGGATAACCTATCTCATTTGCTTTTATAATCGCTTCTTCTACACTTATAGCTGTGCCATTTTTAGGTTGATTTATGCCTAAATCTTCGATAAATTTAGCAAATTTCTTTCTATCTTCAGCTAAATCTATCACCCTTGCACTTGTTCCTATGATCTTTGCTCCAAAAGCACTAAGGCGTTTTGCAAATTTAAGCGGAGTTTGACCACCAAAATGCACTATCACTCCATCTGGTCTTTCTCTATCAATAACCGCTCTTAAATGCTCAAAATCAATTGGCTCAAAGTATAAAATATCACTTGTATCATAATCTGTCGAAACCGTTTCTGGATTACAATTATACATTATAGTTTTTACGCCCATATCTTTTAGAGCAAAAGAAGCATGCACACAAGCATAATCAAACTCAATGCCTTGTCCTATGCGGTTTGGCCCACCACCTATAATCATTACTTTTTTATCTTTTTTATCTTTACTTTCTTTTACTTGTGTAGCTTCATTTGCATTGATACTTGAGTATAAATACGGAGTCAATGCTTCAAATTCGCCTGCGCAAGTATCTACTTCGCTATATTGAGCGATGATTTTATGTTTAATTCTTGCATAATAAATATCATTTTGGCTTAGCTCAAGATTATCTTTTTGATTAATTAAGCTAGCGATTTTTTTATCTGAAAAACCTAAGGTTTTGGCTTTTCTTAATAGTTGTTTATTGCTTAAAATATCCATATCTATTTGATTTTCAAATTCCACTATTTCTTTGATTTGATTTAAAAACCAAGGATCTATTTTGCAAAGCTCAAAAAGCTCTTGTGTGCTAAAACCTTCTCTAAAAGCTTGTGCTATATAAAGCAAGCGTTTTTCATTAGCTTGGCGAATTTTTGCCAAAAGCTCATTTTTATCACATTCTATAGTATCAAACCCGCTTAAATTTCTCTCAAGTGAGCAAAGTGCTTTTTGAATGCTTTCTTTAAAAGTTCTTCCTATAGCCATAACCTCACCCACGCTTTTCATAGCAGTGCCAAGCTCTGTGTTTGCATTTGGGAATTTTTCAAAAGTAAAACGAGGAATTTTGGTTACGATATAATCAATTACCGGTTCAAATGAAGCAGGAGTGCCTGTGATGTCGTTTTTAATCTCATCTAAACTAAATCCAACCGCTAAAAGCGTAGCTACCTTAGCTATAGGATAACCCGTTGCTTTACTAGCTAAGGCTGAAGATCTTGAAACCCTAGGATTCATTTCAATGACTATCATTCTACCATTAGTTGGATTGATAGCAAATTGCACATTTGATCCACCTGTATCTACTCCGATTTCTCTTAGAATCGCAAAAGAGGCATTACGCATTGCTTGATATTCTTTATCAGTCAAAGTTAAAGCAGGAGCTATAGTGATAGAATCGCCCGTATGAACCCCCATAGGATCAACATTTTCAATAGAGCAAACGATAATACAATTATCATTTTTATCTCTAATGACTTCCATTTCGTATTCTTTCCAACCAAGCAAGCTTTCTTCAATTAAAATTTCATGGATAGGACTGAGTGCTAAAGCAGTATTTGCAAGCTCTGCAAACTCATCCATATTATACACCACGCCACTTCCTGCGCCACCTAAGGTAAAAGAAGCTCTAATCATCAAAGGAAAACCAATCTCATCAACAGCTTTTAAAGCCTCTTCATAATTATACGCATACATAGATTTTGGCAAATCCATGCCAATTTTTTTCATACATTCTTTAAAAACTTGTCTATCTTCGCCTTTTTTAATCGCCTCAGGATTTGCACCTAAAAACTTGACATCTGCAAGCTCACCACTTTCATAAACTTCCATAGCAACATTCAAAGCAACTTGGCCACCCATAGTAGGTAAAATCGCATCGATTTTTTCTTTTTTGATAATACTTAGAATACTTTCTTTGGTAATTGGTTCTATATAAGTTGCATCAGCAAATTCAGGATCTGTCATGATCGTAGCTGGATTAGAATTGATCAAAACTACTCTATAACCTAGCTCTTTTAAGGTTTTTGCCGCTTGAGTCCCTGAGTAATCAAACTCACAAGCTTGACCTATAACGATAGGCCCACTGCCTATTAATAATATATTTTTGATATCTGTTCTTTTTGGCATGTATTTTCCTAAGCTGAATTTTTAGCCAAATTATAACAAATATAAGTTTTTTAGAAGTTGAATTTAACAAAGAATTTAGCTCTTAAAGAGCTAAAAAAATTTATTGACGCTTACCAAAAGTTATAGCATAAGCTTCATTTCTTATATCAAATAAAGGATCTTGTGGTGGATTAACTCCTTGAGGTACATCCGAAGGAAAATATACATCAAAATTACAATCTTCATCGCTCAAGGCATTAACCTTAAAAGTCCCAACTAGACTTTCTTTGTGCTTACCACTCCATAAAGCCGTTGTTTCATTGGTAATATCATTTTTATTTGCATATACTAAATACATTTTATATTCCACCGGTTTATTAGCCTTTATGCGATTTTGAAAATCTTCTTTTAAAAAATCACTACTTGCACTTTTCATTTGTGCTTCATTTAAATATGCCACACCTTCACTTGGAACTAATTTCCATCTTGCTGGTAAATAGTTTTCTCTATCTGCTTGTTTAAAATAAAAAGTATGAATACTAAAAAATGGAGTATTTGCTACACTTTTACTAATACCAATTTTATCAGTATATGCAGCAAAATTTCTATAAGAATCAACTTCTTGTATCATTTTGCTTATTTTTTCTTGATCGACTTTACCATTTACAGGAAGTCTCATTTCAAAAAACTGACCGAATTCTTTAGGATTTTTTGCGAAATTTATTTCTGTATTTAGCATAACCATAGTCCAAGAAGCAGAATCTTTAGGATCAGTAATTCTAATAGCCATGCCTCTTGTTTTGCTTTTATCATCTTTAAAAGCCCCGCCTAAAGAATATCTTACTTGGATTGGTAAGCTTTTGTGTGTTAATAAAGGTACATCAACTTCTTTATTGATAGACAAATCTGGCTCAAAAGTTCCCATAGCACAAAAGCCCTTTGCATGATTAACTTTTGATTTTGGATTTTTAGGATCTGCATTAAGTTGATAAAAAATATCTGCTATTTTTTGTGCATCATATTCTACTTCATTTGCATAAATAGCACCACTTAAACAGCAAATAGCCAAACAACTGCTAATATATTTTTTCATTAAAGCTCCTAGTTTCAAACTTAGAAGCTATTGTAATATTTAATTATAAATAATAATTTATATCAATTAAAATAAATAATTTTTTACTATTAATTTTCTACCATATAAAAATAACTTGGTGTTTTCATTTTAACATAAGGTTTAACATAAGCATTTTGATAAGCACCCTCTTCTTCTATTTTAAAAATTTCTCCCACTGGAATTCCTGAAAAGAAAATCTCATCTAAGCCACTTGTATAAACCTTATCACCCATTTTAAGCTCAAGCCATTTAGGGATATATTTAACTAAAACATAATCATTTCTTCCATAAGCTATACCTGGTGCTTGCTCTTTACCTATGTAAACAGAAAAAATACATTCCTCATCACCTTGCAAAAGGCCCAAAGCTCTGCCATTTTTTTCTATAACTATACCTGCTGTATAGCCATTATAAATTAAACCTTTGATTTTTCCTTTATAGTCAACATCAAGCCAAACCTTATGATAATCACTAATTTGAGCATAAGAAGTTGCCTTAACTATGCTCACACTAGGATAATAAAAACTTGAGTTTTTATCGCTTAAAATGTTATTTAGCTCATTAGCAAAGTTTTTCATGTAGATATTGTTTTTCTCAAGCTCGGCATTTCTTTCTCTTAAAGTTCTAATTTCTTCAGCTTGATTAAAATGTTCGTTGAATTTATTTTTTAAAAGATCAATACTTTGAGAAAATTGATTAACAATAGCAATATTTAAATCTAAAACATTTCGTTTTATTACATCTCCATAATAAAACGAAATAAATACTAAAAAAGATAATATTAAAACGCTAAGAATTTTACTCTTCATTCGTTAGCTGGTGTAATAATGAAATTTCTTCTAAAGCTTTACCCGTACCTTTTGCAACTGCTAAAAGTGGCTCATCAGCTACATATACTGGAAGTTTTACAATTTCAGATAAATATTTATCAAGCCCACGTATTAAAGCTCCACCTCCTGTTAAAACAACACCATTTTCAACAATATCTGCCGCAAGATCAGGTGGCATCATTTCAAGAACGATTTTTAAAGCATCAGCGATTTCTTTTAAATGCTCACGCATAGCCTCTCTTACATCTTCACTTGTTAGTTCAATTCTATTTAACAATCCTGTTACTTGATCACGCCCTTTAACCACCATAGAAAGCTCTTTTGGGAGCTGAACTGCTGAGCCTATTGCGATTTTAATCTCCTCGCCCGTTCTTTCACCTATGACAAGGTTGTATTTTTCTTTTACATAATTTACTATGCTAGTATCAAGCTTATCGCCAGCTGTGCGAATTGATTTTGATATTACAAGTCCACCTAAAGAAGTAACGCCAATTTCAGTTGTGCCACCGCCAATATCTACCACCAAGCTCCCTTGAGGCTCTCTAATTGGTAAATTTGCACCAATAGCTGCTGCCATAGGTTCTTCTATCAAAAATACTTCTCTAGCACCCGCACTCAAAGCACTTTCTCTAACTGCTTTTCTTTCTACTTGGGTTAATCCATAAGGAACTGAAATGATAATTCTAGGTCTTAAAAAAGATTTTCTTCTATGAGTTTTTTCTATAAAATAACGGATCATTTTTTCGGTCATATCAAAATCAGCAATCACACCATCTTTCATAGGGCGAATTGCTTCGATATTACCTGGGGTTTTTCCTACCATTTCCTTAGCTTCTTTTCCAACAGCTAAAATTTTAACCCTACCATATCTTTCACGCTCTACTGCAACAACTGAAGGCTCATCAATCACTATACCTTTATCTTTTACCAAAACTAAAGTATTTGCAGTACCTAAGTCAATCCCCATATCGCTTGAAAAAAATCCAATTATTTGATCTAAAATCATTCTCAGCCTTTAACTTTTTTATTTTTTATAAATAAAGGTTTTGCACCTTCTTTGATCACTTCTTTAGTAATTACTATACTATACCCATTATACTCTGGCAAATCAAACATCAAATCTACCATCATCTCTTCAATAATACTTCTTAAACCCCTAGCCCCTGTTTTACGCTCTAATGAAAGCTTAGCAATCTCTCTTAGTGCTTCATCTTCAAATTTTAATTCCACATTATCAATAGCAAAAAGTTTTTGATATTGTTTAATAATGGCATTTTTTGGCTCAGTTAAAATACGCACCATGCTTTCTTCATCAAGCTCTTCTAAAGAAGCAAGCACATGTAATCTTCCTATAAGCTCAGGAATAAGCCCAAAATGCACCAAATCATCAGGCTCTAATCTTTGAAGTAAGGCTTCTTTTTCATCTTTTTTATCATCAGTAAAAAATCCCATGACATTATCGCCTAGTTTTCTTTTAATAATATCACTAATACCATCAAAAGCCCCACCACACACAAATAAAATATTAGTCGTATCTATTTGTATAAAGTCTTGATTTGGGTGTTTTCTACCGCCTTTTGGTGGGATATTTACCAAAGATCCTTCAATGATTTTAAGTAAAGCTTGTTGCACGCCCTCACCACTCACATCTCTTGTAATAGAGCGATTTTCACCCATTCTTGCAATTTTATCTATCTCATCGATAAATATAATCCCTTTTTGTGCTCTTTGTACATCTCCATCAGCAGCTTGCAAAAGACGAGTAAGAATATTTTCAACATCTTCTCCTACATAACCTGCTTCAGTTAAAGAAGTCGCATCGCAAATTGCAATAGGCACATCTAAAAATCTAGCTAAAGTCTGCGCTAGTAAAGTTTTTCCACTTCCTGTTGGACCTACTAATAAAATATTTGATTTTGCTAATTCTGTATCATCATCTTCTAAGTCAGATCTAAAAAGTCTTTTGTAGTGATTATACACCCCTACACTAAAGATTTTTTTAGCTCTATCTTGTCCGATGACATATTTATCTAAATATGCTTTTAATTCTTTAGGAGTTATGTCTTTAAAATTTTCTTTATCAACTTCTTTATTTTTTAGCTCTTTTTCCTCTCCAAAGAAAATATTGCAAGCGCTTTCAGCACAATACTCACATATAAAGGCATTATTATAATCATTTACTAAAATTCTTCTTTCACTTGTTTCTATTTCATTGCAAAAACTACATCTTTTAACCATGGTTCTTTTCCTTATATATAGGAATTCCTCTTTTTGTTTCTAAGATAAAATTACACATTTTTTTAACATTTTCACTAGAAGTACTTTCTAATAAATTTAAAGCATTATCTTTTAGATTTCCTTGTCTGAATAAAAATTTAAAAGCCTTGCTTAAAACATCTACTTCTTCTTTGTCAAAACGTCTTCTAATCCCTACTAAATTTAAACTTCTAATACTTGCACGATTTCCCTCAGCTAAACAAAATGGCACCACATCTTGAGAAAGCGCACTAGCACCTGCTATCATACACCCCTCGCCTACTTTTACAAATTGATGTATTGGAGTAAGCCCACCTACTACGGTATAATCTCCAAGTTCTACATGACCTGCTAAAGTAGCATTGTTTGCTAAGATGATATGATCTCCTAAAGTACAATCATGTGCAATATGAGAATAAGCCATAATAAAAGCATTATCACCTATTCTTGTAAATCCATCGCCCTTAGCTGTACCTGAATTAATAGTAACAAATTCTCTAATAACCGCGTTTTTTCCTATGATAACGCCTGAGTTTATCTCATCTTTATAAGATATATCTTGTGGGATATCTCCAACTATGGCATAAGAAAACACTTTAGAATTCTCACCTATAGTTACATTGGGTAAAATTCTTGCACCTTGTTTGATGATAGTATTTGCACCTATATTGGCATTTTTACCAACATAAGCATAAGCCTCTACTACAACATCATCTGCTATAATAGCTCCATCTTCTATAACTGCACTTGGATGAATTTTGCTCATCATTTATCTACTATCATAGCTTTAAGTTCAGCTTCTGCTACTAATTGTCCATCTACAAAAGCTTTTCCTTGAAAAATCCACATATTTCCGCGATTTTTCACCACACTCATTTCATAATCAAGTCTATCGCCTGGACGCACTGGATTTCTAAATTTAGCATTATCAATACCTGTAAAATATACTACTTTAGTGCTTGGATCTACTTTATCATCCATACTTTCAAACGCTAAAACCCCTCCAGTTTGCGCCATACCTTCTAAAATTAACACACCTGGATAAATTGGATGATCTGGAAAATGCCCCATAAAAACATGATCGCTTATACTAATATTTTTATAACCTCTAACAACTTCTTTGTTTTTTAATTCTACGATTTTATCTACAAGTAAAAATGGATACCTATGTGGTAAAATTTTTTGAATTTGCATTACATCTATCATAAATTTAGCCTTAAAATATATTCAAAATTCAGATTTTACAAAAAAAATATTAATAAATTAATTAAGTTTTATAACTTCACAATCTTTTCTTTACTATCAAAATAAATTTCACTTTTTGCCATAAATTCATAAGCGCCTTTAATAATATTTTCAACAATAATCACCGGTGAAAGATCATAAGCATCAAAATGCTTTTGCCTTATTTTGATTTCTTGCTCTATTTTTAAAGGATTTTGTAAAAAATCTTCGTAATTTTTAAATCGCATTTTACATAAGCTATTAAAATAATCAAAACTCCATAAATTAATCTCATCCTTTGCACTTTTATAATACTTTAAACCCTCATCTAAAATACTAAATTTGGTATAAGAATTTTTAAAATGTGAGTAAAATAAAACATGAGTTTTTATGGCTTGTTTGTTTTGTTTTATCAAAGCTCTTAACAAACGATAATTTAAAAATTTCTCTCTTTGAATTTCAAATTTAATGCCTTTTTTTTCTAAACTTTTTACTTGGTTATAAAATTTTATTTTTTCTTCTATACTTGAAGGCAATATTTGTTTATTAATAGGACTCATCAACTCATCTATAAAGGCTTTTTGACCTTTTTGTTTAGAAAGCGCATAAATACAACCACAATAATTTTGATGATAAAGCATATCTTGCTTTGCTAGGGCAAATTGTCTTTGTGTGCCTCCATTTTTTCTAAAATCAGGTGCTAAAAACTCTATGCCAAATTTATCACATTCTTTTTGTAAAGCTAATTTTAATTGCTCTAAATCTTTTTTAGGAGATGTTAAAAGAGTTGTTGTAAGTTTTTTTTCTCCTATTTTTTGGGCAAATTCAACACTTTTATGCATTCTAAAATCAAAACAAATTTGACATCTTGCGCCTTTTTCAGGCTCATCCTCATAGCCCTTTACACTCTCAAGCCATTTTTCATACTCATATTCACCCTTATAAAGTTTAATGCCTAATTTATCACAACTACGCTTAACATCTAAAAATCTAAGTTCATGCTCACTATATGGATGGATGTTTGGATCATAAAAATACCCGATGATTTTCTCACCAGGATAGGCTTTGCTTAATTCTTGTATAAAATAATGACTATCCACGCTACAACAAATATGCACTAGCATAATTCTTTTAACACCTTAAAAGCATGATCTTTAGCTTTTACATTTTTATAAATTTTTGCGATATTTCCTTCCTCATCAATTACAAAAGTAGATCTTATAAGCCCTTCATACTCTTTTCCATAATTTTTCTTTAAACCCCAAGCACCATAGAGTTTGCAAATTTCTTTTTCACTATCACTTAACAAAGTGTGTTTTAAATCATATTTTTTTATGAAATTTTCATGTGATTTCACACTATCTGGACTAATACCTATAATCACAGCATTTTGTCCTAAAAAATCTTCATAATTTTGACTAAATTCACAAGCTTGTGTAGTACAACCTGGGGTATTATCTTTTGGATAAAAATACAAAATAATTTTTTTACCCAAAAAATCACTTAGAGAAATTTTAACTCCATCTTGATTTAAAAGTTCAAAAACCGGGGCTTTATCACCAATTTGTAATTCTTTCATTTTTTACCTTTCATTCTTAATTTTTCTACACTTTCACCACCAAAAGCAATATTATATGGCTCAATATCTTCTAGCATTATGACTATATTTTGCTTTGGCTTATTATATTTTGTATGTAAAAGCTCTGTAATATCTGCTATTAACTCTTCTTTTTGCGCTTTGCTAAATTCTGGTTTAGCAAGTTTTATATTAATAATAGGCATTGTTTTTCCTTGCTTTAAATAAAGAATTTTACTATATTCTAGCAATTATTAGTATATTTTTGATAAAATTAGTTTTATTTTCAATAAAGGCTTGGTTATGATTAGGGCAAAAAAAATTTGGATGGATGGAAAAATCATTGATTTTGATGATGCAAAAATTCATGTTTTAACACATTCATTACATTATGCAAATGCAGTTTTTGAAGGAACAAGAGCTTATAAAACACAAAATGGTTTAGCAATTTTTAGATTAAAAGAACATACTAAAAGACTTTTAGAGTCTGCAAAAATCACTTTAATCAACTCACCTTTTTCTCAAGAAGAACTTGAAAATGCGCAAGTTGAACTTTTAAGAGCAAATGATTTTCAAAATAACACTTATTTGCGCCCATTGATCTTTTTAGGTGATGGAACAATGGGAGTTTATCATGCTAAAGCTCCTGTTAGAGTGGCTATTGCTGCTTGGGAATGGGGTGCTTATTTGGGCGAAGAAGGCTTGGAAAAAGGTATTAAGGTTAAAATTTCTTCTTTTGCTAGAAATAGTGTAAAATCTAGCTTAGGTAAAGCCAAAGCAAGCGCAAATTACTTGAATTCTCAAATGGCTAAATATGAAGCTATAGAAGCAGGATATGAAGAAGCTTTAATGCTTGACGAAGAGGGTTTTGTAGCAGAAGGAACAGGCGAGTGTTTTTTTATGGTTAAAGATGGAAAATTAATCACCCCGCCAAATGATTTTTCATTAAAAAGTATCACTCAAGATACTGTTTTAAAAATTGCACATGATTTGGGCATAAGCGTAGTGCGCCAAAGAATTTCAAGAGATGAAGTTTATGTGGCCGATGAAGCATTTTTCACAGGAACTGCAGCAGAAATAACTCCGATAAATAATATTGATGCAAGAATTATAGGAAATGGAAAAAGAGGTGAGCTAACAACAAAGCTTCAAAATGCGTATTTTGATATAGTTTATGGACGCAATGAAAAATACGCTTCTATGCTAACTTATATTTAATAAAGGAACTAAATGCCAGCTGATTTGAATGATTATTTTAATAAAAAAAACAATCAAAACAACAATAAGCAAAATTTAAATTTCAAAGCTCCTGATTTTAATTTCAAGGGTTTTGGAAAATTTTCTCCATTAATTTATAGTGCGATTGCGATTATTTTAGTTTTTGCACTTTTTAAACCTTTTGCAATAGTTAATTCAGGGGAAATGGGGATCAAGTCTACCACGGGTAAATACAGTCCTACTCCGCTTGAGCCAGGACTTCATTTTTTTATGCCAGTATTGCAAAAAATCACTATAGTAGATACTAGAGTAAGACAAATTAATTATGCTTCCATTGAAGGCGTAAATGAAAATTTACAAATAGGCTCAGGAGTTGTAAATAAAAATAGTATTTCAGTACTTGATTCAAGAGGTTTGCCTGTATCTATTGATGTAACCGTTCAATATAGATTAAATCCTTTGCAAGTTCCTCAAACCATAGCTACTTGGGGGCTTAATTGGGAAAATAAAATCATTGATCCAGTTGTAAGAGATGTAGTAAGAAATGTAGTAGGTCAATATACTGCGGAAGAACTTCCAACAAATCGTAACACCATAGCAGTGCAAATTGATCAAGGCATTAGAAAAACTATAGAAAGCCAACCAAATGAGCCTGCTGAACTCCAAGCAGTACAGCTTAGAGAAATTATCTTACCTATAAAAGTAAAAGAGCAAATCGAAAGAGTGCAAATTGCCAAACAAGAAGCTGAAAGAACTAAATATGAGGTTGAAAGAGCTAACCAAGAAGCACTTAAAAAAGCAGCTTTAGCTGAGGGGGAAGCAAATGCAACCATTATTAGTGCTAAAGGTAGAGCGAGTGCAGTTAAAATTGAAGCTGATGCTCAAGCATATTCAAACAGAGAAATAGCAAAAAGTTTAAACAATCCTTTACTTGATTTAAAGCAAATCGAAACTCAAAAGCAATTTAATGAGGCTCTTAAGGTTAACAAAGATGCTAAAATTTTCTTAACACCTGGTGGAGCTGTGCCAAATATTTGGGTTGATAGTAAAGATAACAAAAGAACGAGCTCGGTAGCTAATTAAAAGATTAATTGATGAATGTTCAGTATTTTCGAGAGCAAATGGTTTTTTATACAACCCATTTGCACTTGATTGATTTTTTACTAATAGCTTTGGTTGTATTTTTTTTTATTATCACTTTATTTATTGCTTTAATTATTAGAAATAAACCTGCTTTTGCTTTTATGGTTATTTTTTTAGGAATTTTATGTTCAATTAGTATTGCATATTTGGGATATTTTTTAATTGACACCAAAGTAAGATCTAGAATAACTAATTTAGATCATGTACAATACTTTGTATATGACACCTCATTAAGTGTTGATTACAGCTTAACAAACACTTCTAAAAAAAGTTTTAAATATTGCAAATTAAATGTGGAAGTCTTTAAAAAAAGTGATGAAAATAATAGTTTTAGAGATTTATTGCACAATATAAAACCTTTAAAAAGCAAATCTACCATTATAGAAGAAACAATAAACCCTAACCAAACCATTAATTTTAAAACCAAATTTTCCGATTTTAAGGAAGGTCAAAATTTTGACATTAAAATTTATTCTAAGTGTTTTTAAATGGGATATTTTAATTTTTTTCATATTCTAATCATTTTCATTATGTTAGCTTCCACAGGCTTGACTTGGGTTTTACTTTACTTAAAAGTTCAAAATAAAAAATATATGATTATTTTTTGCGTAGTAAGTTTTATACTTGCTTTAATTTTAACCATCTCACTACTGCTAACCATAGATCAATACACTAAAAAGGCAAGTTTGAGTAATTTTTCAACCTACAGACGCTTAGCAACAGAAAGCATTATAGTCAAAGGTAGAATTACCAACGACACTAATTTTAAGCTTTCAGAGTGTTTTTTAGAGCTTAGAATAATTGATGATAATAAAAAACATGAAGTTAGTGGCGAAATTTTTAATCAACAAAATTTTGATAGTATCAAAAGAGCAAACCAACAACAAAGAGATGCGTCATATAATATAAATATTGCAAAAAACTTACCAGGGCATACCTATAAAGATTTTTCATTTGAAGTGGGGTTGCCACCTCATTTTCAAAGTTACAAGATATTCAAACAATTAAAATGCAGATGAGGGTTATTTAATAAAATAATCCCCATCGAAACTAATCAAAGAATATTTTCTTTCATCGCCTATACTTGAAACTAATTCATCAATATCTAAAAAAGTCAAGCTATCTGCGCCTGTATATTCTCTAACCTCTTCAACGCTCTTATTAGCCGAGATTAGTTCTTCAAAAGTAGGAGTATCTATACCGTAAATATCAGGAAATTTGATTTCTGGGCATGCTATAGCCAAATGGATTTTTCTTGCACCTGCCTGTTTTAAAAGTGCGATGATTTTTTTAGAAGTTGTTCCTCTTACCACACTATCATCAATCACCACTATATCTTTGCCTTCTAAAACTTTTTTCATAGGATTGAGTTTTAGTTTTACTTTCAAATTTCTCATTTCTTGAGTTGGCTCTATAAAGGTTCTGCCTACGTAATGATTTCTCACTATTGCCATTTCAAGTGGGATTTTTAAATATTGCGCAAAACCTATAGCAGCACTCACGCCACTATCTGGAACTGGCACTACAAAATCCACTTTTTCTTTAAATTTTTTAGCTAGGGCTTCACCCATTTTTTTACGCACTTCATATACGCTTTTACCTTCTATAATACTATCGGGTCTAGCAAAATAAATATATTCAAATGCGCAAATTCTTGGATCTGTCTTATCAAAAACTTGAATACTTTCAAACTCATCACTACCTTGAGTAAAAACTAGCATCTCACCTGGCTTTACATCACGAATAAATTCAGCCTCTATCAAATCAAAAGCACAAGTTTCACTCACTACAATATACCCGCCATCTTTTAATCTGCCTAAAGACAAAGGTCTAACCCCGTAAGGATCTCTTACTACAAAAAGTTGATTTTTACTAGCAAGCATAAAGCAATATGCTCCCTTGCTTTGAGTCAAGCTTTCTATAAATCTATCTTTTAAAGTTTCTTTTTTGCTTTTTGCTATTAAATGTACCACATTTTCTGTGTCCATATTTGAGTGAAAAATAGCGCCACTATCAATTAGCTCTTTTCTAACTTCTTCTTTATTAATTAAATTTCCATTATGTACTAAAGAAATATCCCCCAAAGAACAAGTAGCCGCAACAGGCTGTGCATCATGCAAAGAAGAATTTCCTGCCGTAGAATAACGATTATGTCCTATAGCTATCTCACCTTTTAATCCTGCTAAAATTTGAGTATTAAAAATTTGTCCAACCTCACCTTTAGCTTTATGAGTTTTGATATTTAAACCATCACTTACACTAATCCCGCTTGCTTCTTGTCCGCGGTGCTGCATTGCAAATAAAGCATAATAAGCCACCGTACTTGCATTTTTTGAATTAATTACTCCAACTACTGCACACATTTAAATTCCTAAACAATCATCTATATCATATAAGCCATTTTCTTGAGAAACTAGCCATTTTGCACATTTTATTGCACCTTTTGCAAAAGTAGCTCGTGATGTTGCGGTATGATTTAACTCTATAAATTCACCTTCATTGTAAAAACCAACCCTATGTGAACCCACTATATCGCCACCTCTTAAACTCATCACTGCAATTTCATCTTTGCTTCTTTGCCCAATAATCCCATCTCTACCGCTTACTCTAACTTTTTCTAAGTCTAAATTTCTAGCCTTTGCAACACTTTGTGCTAAAGTCATCGCAGTACCACTTGGAGCATCTTTTTTCTTATTATGGTGCATTTCAAGTATTTCTATATCAAAATCTCTCAAAGCCTCACTAGCTAAATAAGAAAGTTTTTTTAAAATCGCCACACCCAAAGACATATTAGTTGCATAAAGAATAGGCATAGTAATACTTGCACTTTGCATCAATTCATTTTGCTTAGCATCTAAACCTGTAGTGCCTATCACCAAAGGCTTAGGATTACTTCTTGCGTATAAAAGCAAATCCTCACAACCCTTTGGAGTAGAAAAATCAATAATCACATCACATTTATTAAAAAAATCTTCATAATTTGATCCTTGATCAAAAAACGCACTAGCCTTTGCCTGCTCATCATCTTCTAAGCAAAGTCTTATTTGAGTGCCCATACGCCCGTTACTTCCATGAATTCCAATATTAATCATTTTAAAATCTGCCTTTTTAGAATTTGGAAAATTGTAGCGTTTATTTATTTAAAAGCAAATAACTCTTTTAATTAATCATCCCATTTTTGACCTAAAAAATTTCCATTTCTATCAAAAAACATTTCCATATTATTACTTAGTTTAATTTCATATCCAAACTCTTCCCAATCTACATCTACAATAAAAGCTCTAGGAAAGGAACTTTGAATTTTATCCATAATAGGTTTAGAAAGTCCGTAATAATTTTGCGCATAAGGATTATGCTGAGGCATATTTTGTTGATACAAGTTAGCATTTTGTTGTGTAATATTTGCACTAGCCATTAGCACTAAAGTTGTACTTAGAATTAGTATTTTTTTCATTTTAGATTCTCCTTAATTTTTATAGGAGAATCTTAATTAGTTTTTGTGAAATTTAAGTGAAGATTAATGTAAGCTTTCAATATAAGCTAAAGCGCTAAGCGCTGCAACCGCTCCATCACCTGCTGCGCATATTACTTGTTTTGGCGCATCTTTTCTTAAATCACCTGCTGCAAATAATCCTGCAATATTAGTTTGCATTTTAAGATCTACACTCACTTGACCGCCTTCTTCCATGGCACATAAAAACTCACCATTATCTTGTTTTAAAATTTCATTTCTTACATTCAATCCAACAAAGGTAAAGATTCCAGGCACATCAAGTTCTCTTTTAGAGCCATCATTAAATGCTATTTTAATTTTATTAACACCCATATTATCGCCACAAACCTCATCAACTACTGCATTTGTGATTAATTCTATTTTTTCATTATTCTTTACTTTTTCAACTGTTGAAGGTGCTGCTCTAAATTCATCTCTTCTGTGGATTAAATATACTTTTGAGCAAATATTAGCTAGATACAATGCTTCTTCTAAGGCTGTATCTCCACCACCCAAAACAGCTACTTCTTTGTTTTTATAAAAAAAGCCATCACAAGTTGCACAAGTACTTACACCTTTACCAAAAAATTCATCCTCACCCTTAAAACCAGCACGACGCGGTGTAGAACCTGTGCATACAATTACAGCTTTTGCTTGTTCATTTTTACCACCTTCTAATTTTATATTAAAACTTCCATCAGTATTTTTGCTAATTTGTTCTACACCTACCATTTCATGTTTTAAACCAAAACGCATACATTGCTCATTCCAAGGAGCCATAAAAGAAATTCCATCTAAAACTTGAGCAACGCCAGGGTAATTTTCAATTTCTGAACTTGAAGTAATTTGTCCGCCAGGCATACCTTTTTCAAACATGACAACATTTTTTAATCCACCTCTTGTAGCATACAAACCGGCACTTAAACCCGCAGGTCCACCACCTATAATAGCTAAATCCAACATAATATTTTCCTTGTAGTTTTATTTATAGGTATTATACAAATTTTTCTTTAATTATAAATAATAAAAATTATTAAATAGTAAAAAATATGAAGAAAAGCCACAAAAAGTGGCTTAAGATTATAAAAGTGAGTTTAGTTTGTCTGCTAAAGCTTGTTTTGATTGAGCGCCCACTAGCTGATCAACCACTTCACCATCTTTAAAGAAAATGATAGTTGGGATAGATCTTACACCAAATTGTGCAGCCAAATCGCCTTGCTCATCTGTATTTACTTTACAAATTTTAGCCTTACCATCAAAATCATTTGCAAGCTCATCAATTACTGGTGCAAGCATTCTACAAGGTCCACACCATGGAGCCCAAAAATCTACTAAAGCTACACCTTCTTTTGCTTGTGCAAAATTTTCTGTAGTTAAATCAATATATTTTCCCATTTTTTCTCCTTTATTTTTTCACATTTTATTAAATTAGAATAAATATTCTCTTAATAACCGATGTTCTCTAAAAGTTTTATATCATCTTTATATACACAAAGCAAATCTATTTGATAATTCTCATCACTTTTGTGTTTCATAAAGTAATATTCTATAGTCTTAACAATTTTATTATATTTTTTATTATCTAATCTATATTCTACTTCATAATCACCTTGTGTGCTTTTAACTTCAACAAAATGTAAAATTTTATCTTTTTTAGCAATGATATCGATTTCTCCGAATTTAGAATGAAAATTTCTTTTTAAAATTTCAAAACCTTGAGTTTTTAAATACTCACACGCTAAATCCTCTCCTTTTTTACCAAAAAGATACTGCATAAGCGCCATTAATCTTCTATTCTCATCATAAAAACATCATCTTTTACAAATTCTTGTTCTCTAAGCTTTTGAGTTAAAATTTGTATATTTTTTTCATATGTTTGATGAGTAATGAAAAATAAAGTACTACAATCTTGCTTTTCTTTTTTAGGTTTTTGTAAAAATGTATCAATTGAAATTTGATGTTCACTCATTAATTGTGTAATTTTTGATAAAACCCCTATTTTGTCTAATACTTTTAATCTTAAATAATATCTTGTATAAATTTCATCTTTGTTTAAAACTTTATAAGAGGTATCATTTAAATATCCAAAAATAGCACTGTTTTTTTCTTTTCTTGCTATATCGATTAAATCTGCTATCACAGCACTTGCAGTTGCCTTGCCACCTGCTCCTGGGCCATAATATAAACTTTCACCCAAAATATCTCCATCAACACTAATAGCATTCATCACTCCATCAACTTTTGCTAACATTTTGTCTTTATTTAACATAGCAGGATGAACCCTTAGCTCTATTTTTTCATCTTTTATTTTAGCAATACCCAAATGCTTTATGGTGTATTCAAATTCTTTTGCAAAATAAATATCTTCATCACTTACCTTACTAATACCTTCAATCAAGATATCTTCAGGTTTTACTCTTAGTCCATAAGCAATATTTGCTAAAATCAAAAGTTTATGCGCAGCATCAAAACCTTCTATATCAAAAGTTGGATCAGTTTCAGCATATCCTAAATCTTGTGCTTTTTTTAATACTTCTTGAAATTTAGCATTATCCTCAGTCATTTTACTTAAAATATAATTGCTTGTACCATTTAAAATACCTTTAATAGAAACAATATTATTAGCACTCAAACCCTCTTTTAAAATTTTAATAATAGGAATTCCACCTGCCACACTTGCCTCATAACCAAAAGCTGTATCTTGTGCTAATTTTTCAAGCTCATAGCGATGATAAGCAAGCAAAGCTTTATTAGCGGTTACTACTGATTTTTTTCTTTTTAAAATCTTTGAAATTATCTCAAAAGGTAAATCAATACCGCCCATTAACTCCACAAACACATCAATATCTTCACGCTCTAAAACCTCATCAATATCATTTACTACAGGAATCAATGCATTTGGCTTTGGATTTCTTGCCAAAGCAATCACTGGAATAATTTCTTCATCACATCTTGCTTTGATTAAATCTTGATTTTTTAACAAAGTTTCTACAACAGCACTTCCTACCGTGCCATAGCCTAAAATTGCTATTTTCATTTTATTCTCTTAAATATTTTTTTATATTTCTTGCTGCTTGACGAATGCGGTTTTCATTTTCTATTAAAGCTATTCTAACATGCTCATTACCCGCTTCACCAAAGCCAACTCCAGGGCTTACCGCTACATTTGCTTTCTGCAAAAGCTGTTTGGAAAATTCCATACTACCAAGATGAGCCTTACTTTGAGGAAGTTTTGCCCAAACAAACATGCTTGCATTAGGCTTTTTCAGCTCCCATCCTGCTTGAAAAAACGAATCAAGTAAGACTTCTAATCTTTTTGTATAAGTTGCTTTAATCTCTTCAACACAAGTTTGATCTCCATCTAAAGCTATAGTAGCAGCGACTTGTATAGGAGTATACATACCATAGTCAAACCAAGATTTGATTTTTTTCAAAGCTGCAATTAAGCGTTTATTGCCTACCACAAAGCCCACACGCCAACCTGCCATATTGTAAGATTTTGAGAGCGTATAAGTTTCTACTGCTACATCTTTAGCACCTTCAACTTCAAAAATCGAAGGAGTTTTATAAGACCCAAAAGTCAAATCTGCATAAGCAATATCAGAAATAATATAAAATCTTTCTTTTTTTGCCATAGCAACTAATCTCTCATAAAAACTTTTTTCCACTGTAACCGTTGTAGGGTTATGCGGAAAATTTACTACTACATATTTTGGACGCGGAATGCTTTCATGTAATGTTTTTTGTAAATTTTCAAAAAAAGTATTTTCATTTAATTCATAATTTTCATTAAAATCAAAATTCATAGTCGCTACATTACCACCTGCTATGATAAAAGCTTGGGTATGTATAGGGTAAGCAGGTGTAGGCACAATAGCTACATCTCCTGGGTTAATAACGGCTCTTGCTAAATTTACAAAGCCCTCTTTAGAGCCCATCGTTGCGACAACTTCACTTTCGGGATCTAAATCGACATCATATTTTCTTTTATACCAATTGCAAATTGCAAGTCTTAGTTTATAAATTCCACTAGAAGCGGAATAACCTGAAGTTTTTTCTTTATTTGCACTTTCACAAAGCTTGTCTATAATATGCTGAGGAGTTTTGCCATCAGGATTTCCCATAGAAAAATCTATTATATCCTCCCCTGCTCTTCTTGCTGCCATTTTAATCGCATTAACTTCAGCAAAAACATAATTTGGAAGTCTTTCTATGGTATTAAAATGAATTTCTTCAAACATCGTCCATCCTTTTAGCGTCTTAAGTAAATTTTTAAACCCCTTTTTATATTATCAAGGCTAAACATGTCCCCTATAATAGCATATTTTGCACCCAATGGTATATTTACATTTATTTCATTTTGCTTGTGTGTATTTTCTACACCTTGAATAAAATTTAAATTTTTATCTAAAAACTGAATTTTACAAAACCAAGAATCAAGATTATGCGCACTAAGTTCCATACTTTTTGCACCCTGCAAATCAATAATATATTCTCTTAAAGGTTTGTTTAATTGAGTAATGGTATTTAGTGAAATTTGAGTATTAACTTTGGGTTTTGCTTTTGAAAAGTCCAATTCATACTCATAATTTAGCTCTGAAATTTTAGAAATATCTTTAATAAAAACAGAGCTTGATAACAAAGCTTTATAAAAAACCCCTGGATCAAGCATATATTGAGAATCTACAGCTAATTTATAAGTAATATAATTTTCTCTTAAAGTTAATTCAGTTGGTATAAAATACACATATCCTAGCTCGTTTAAAGTATCGTTAATTGTTTTAAAAAATAAAACAGAATCAGCTTGAGCTTTAAAACTAAAAGTTAGAGTTTTTGGCTCATTTAATATAAAATTTGCCAAAGAATTAGTTTTTAAAATTTGAGAAATAGTGTAAATATCTACATTTCCGCGTTCATCTTTATAATCATTCCTTGCAAACAAAAGCTCTAATTTTGCATCTTTGGAATTATCATTAACAATATGTTTTGCAACTTCTAAAGCACTTAGTGCAAAAGCATTAAGGGTAAAAAAAATGGAAAATATAAAAATTCTTACCATAATTTTCCTCTATTTTCTTTGATAAATTCAGCTTTTGTAATTTGTTTGATTTTACCATCTTTAATCATTAAAAATTTAGACACGCCATTTTTAAACTCTAAAGTATTGTTATTTTCATCATTTAAACTAAAAGCAGCGTGACCTGTAGTAATTAACATATCCTTATCTAAAGATAAAACATAATCATTTTTAATAGTTAAAGAACTCTTTCTAAAAGTTTTTAAATCCACCATACCAAGCCAAAGCTCTGCACTTGGTTTTATAATACTCTCGTGAAGCAAAATTATATTTTCTTCAGGCATATTTAAACTAACATTATCTTCTAGTGTTTCTTCTATGGTGTTATTACTCTCATCTATTGGCTCTAAAATAGTTGTATTTGTTTCATTATTTTCCATAACATCATCAATAAAAAAATTAAGAACTGGTGTTTCATTTTCATCAACTTTTTCTTCTAAAACAACTTGTTCTTGATTTAATACATTGGTAGTATTTTCATCTAAAGTAGAACTTTGAAAAAATCTTGAAACACCCCAGGCTAAAGCTACCATCAAAAGCACTACTACTATAATCACAATATACCATACACTTGAGCTTTCTTTAGTATATGAGTTCATTCTAGGTGAAATATGCACATGATTTTTTCTCTCAATGCCATTTTCCTCTAAATACATATGATATTCTTCTAAAAAATTAGAAAAATCAAGCTCATACTCTCTTTGTAAAATTTTAATAAAGCCATTTACATTAAAGCGGGATAAAGACTTAAAATCTTTTTTAATGATATATTCAAGACAAGCTATTTCTATTTGTGTTCTTTTTTGAACTTCTAATAAATTTAAATCTTCTAATTTTTTCCAACTATCCATTTTTCATCCTATCGCAAAGTATTGCAAATGCTGCACTTACATTTAAACTGTCAAAATCATTATGCATTTTTATACCTACGCACTCATCACATTTTTTAAGCACCTTTGGCGCTATACCAAAACCTTCACTTCCCATAATCAAAACTTTTTTATCTTTGACCTTGATAGTATGTATATCACTACCTCCGCTTGCACTAGCATAGATATAAAAACCTTTTTGTTTTAATTCATTTATCATGCTTAAAATATCATCATTTAAGACTATTTTCATATCTAAAGCCGCACCACTGCTTGCACGGATTACTCCATCCATAGCCACACTTTTAGCTACCAAAATAATCCCATCAGCACCCAAAGCATAAGCACTGCGCACGATAGCACCTATATTTCCAACATCACTAATATTATATAAAATAATTATAAAATCTTTTTCTTTTAAACTCTCAAAAGAACTAAACTCAAATTCATCAATTTCCATTAAAAAACCTTGATGATTTCCACCTCTTGCTAAACTTTGTGCGGCCTTAAAATCAAGTTTTTTAATTTTTTTTGATACCTTTGCTATTTTTGAAAAATCAGCTTTTTCACATTCTTTTGCTAAATAAATTTCTTTAATTTTTTCTTTATGCTTTTCTAAGATATAAAAAAACACTTGCTTACCATAAACTATCATTTTTAAATAATAACCAAATTCAACTTAAAAGCAGTTTTTGATAATTTTCTTTTGGAGATTTTGCATTGATTTTCGAAAGAAGTTTTGCTTTTGCTTTTAAAGGTAAATCAAGCTCATAAATATCTTGCTCACACAAGGTATTTTGATGAAACTGCTTTTCTTTGGCACTTACCACTACACACCATTCACCACGCAAATCCATTATTTTTAATTTTTCCAAAACCTCTAAAGCTTCTGCTCTAAATTTAGTTTCAAATTTCTTTGTTGCTTCTTTTATGATAAAAATTTCTCTTAAAGGATCAATTTTACTAATTTCTTCTACTAAATTAAGTATTCTAGTGGGTGCTTCATAAACTATACTAGGATAAGGATTAAGCATTAAATTTTCAATATCTTTTTGTCTTTGAGGATTTTTATTGGCCAAAAAACCCATAAAAATAAATTCTTTTTTACAAAATGCACTTGAAACCAATGCAAGCAAAGCAGCATTTGACCCTGCCAAGACTTCATAATCAATATTGTTTTTAATAGCATATTCGATTAAAAATTGCCCCGGATCGCTAATACCTGGCATACCTGCATCACTTAAATATGCAATATCTTGTTTAAAAAAATCCTCATCTATTTTTGCTAAAAAATCTTTTTCATTATGAGTATGTAAAGCTATATATTTATCAGGCTTTATTTCTAAATTAAATTTTTCATTAAGAAGATGAATTAAAGATTTGCAAACTCTTGTATCTTCACATAAAAAGAGCTTGCATTTTTGTAAAATTTCTAAAGAATGAAAAGAAATATCGTTTAAATTTCCTATGGGCGTAGGAATAAAATATAACATTATTGCATTGCGTATTTTTTCTTAAATTTCTCTACACGACCCGCAGCATCTACGATTTTTTCACTACCTGTAAAGAATGGGTGGCAGCTTGAACAAATATCAACTTTAATTTCTGATTTATTTGACTTAGTAGTAAAAGAATTTCCACAAGCACAACTAACTTTGCATTCTACATATTCTGGATGAATTTCTTTTTTCATTGTTTATCCTTTTTCAAAACATTAAGGCGTAATTATATAGATTTTTATATAAAAAATAGCTAAATTTAAGCGTGTTTTTAAATTATGAATTTTGAAGCAACCCCTACCAAAGCTGTTTGCGCTTTGAGTATGAAATTAGCTTGTAATTTTGCTTTTTTTATATTCACTTCTCTTTCTTTTTGAGAAAATCCACCTTCAGCACCTATTAAAAATACATGCTTACTAGGTTCAAAACTCATCAAATCTTCACCTTCAAAGTCTATTAAAACAATATTTTCATAAGCTTGTTGAAATTTTTTAAAATCATCAAAGCTTTCAAGCTCCATTAAAGAAGCACGACCACATTGTTGGGATGATTCTATAAGAATCTTTTCCATTCTTTTAAAATCTAACTTAAAATTTTTTTGTGAATAGTCCATATACACAAAAGAAAGCTTTGCCACTCCAAGTTCATTTAAAAAAGGCAAGGTTTTTTCTATAATCTTTGGATCAATCACTGCTAAAGCTAAGTGCAAATATGTTTTTAATTCTTGTTTTTCTTCTTTTTTATCAAGTAAATTTAATACACAAGAGCGTCTAGAAAGCTCTATACATTCATAAGTGTAAGCAAAAAAATCTTTTAAATTTTTTAATATGATTTTATCGCCTACTTTAATTCTTCTAGCTTTTAAGTGTAAAAAAGCTTCATTTTCTAACTCTAAATTTAAAGCACCACTTTGTGGGTGATATAAAAATCGCATTAAAAATAAAACCTTTGAAGCAAATAAGGTACAAAAAGTAAAAATATACCCAAACACAAAATAAAAAAGCTTAAAAATCTAAATTTAGCATAACGCTTAAACAATCTTGCTTTTTTAAATAAAATAAATTGATAAATAGCCAAAGCAAAAATCAAAATCCAACAAAACCACATAGAAAGTATATAGAGATTTAGCTCAAAATACTTTAAAGCCCAAAGCAAACTTCCTGTAAAAAGTGTAATTGCTAAAAATAAATAATAAATTGGTAAAAAAAGGCGAATTCTTTTTATAAAAATAAACTCTTGCGAAAAACTACTTTGAGTTAGATATAAATAAAACAACATTAAAAAGCCATTTGCATATAGACTATATACATGCAATGCTAAGAAAAACTCATAACTTTGATCCATCACTATCCTTGTGTGCTATTTTCATCTTTGATATCATCATCTACAGGTATAGGAAGCGTCTCATCATCTATAATAACATTAGAATCACTTTGCTCAATCTGAATTTGTTCAGTTTGAACTTCTTTTTTTGTATTTTTATTTTCTTGACTTGAGCAAGCCATAAAAAGCAACAATGGCACAATTAGTAAAACCTTTTTCATCACACCTCCTTTTGATTGACAAAAACAAAATTTGAGTCTTGAAGTTTTTTAAAAAAATCTTTATCTCTCCATTCATCAATTACAGCTTGTGAAAATTCAATATCTGTTAGATTTATCTTTGGCAAAAACTCACTATAAGCATCTTCTCTAAAACCTTGTGCATAACCTGTTCTTGTTTCATGCACAATAATACTTTTTAAACTAACACCTTGCTCTCCATTAACCATCTTAGTTTTTAAAAGCAAAGCATCAATCAAAACAAAAAATATACGTACAAAATTTTCCGCACTTACATTCACAGGCAAACTTACCCATCTTTGTGAGTGCTTTTTCATATCTTCTAAATAAACTTTATCATCATATTTAAAAAGTGTAATAGCATGATCAAAACTATCAATAATTTGTTTTATCTCATCTTTTAACAAGCCAAAATCATACACCATTCCAGCATTATCAAGGTATTTACTCTCAAGTAAAATTTCTACCTTATAAGAGTGGCCATGTATGCTTGTTTTACATCGCTTGGAGCTACAAAATCTAACAATATGAGCATTTTCAAATTCAAACATTTTTCTAATAATCATACGCCTTCTTTATCTCCCCAAATTCTAATATGCATTCTATCAGAGTAATTATATCCATTTTTTATACAAAATTCAGCAACACTTAAGGCATTTTTAGAAATTTCTTCTTCATTTGACCCCATAGGCATACAAAACACCTCATTTTCACAAATCTGTAAAATTTCACTAATCTCCTCTAAGGCTTTATTTTCTTGTAAAAAATCCTTGTCTAAAACAAATTTATAAAAGCTATCCTTAGCATAATGTTTAAAATCCTTTAAGGCTTTTTCATTAATCCTTTTTTCTTTTTTAACCCCGCTATTACTAAGCTTTACTCCTAAAGCAAAATAACATTTTTTATACAAAGGATATTTTTCAAAATCAATTTCAATACTTGCGTTTGTTTCAAAATGCACTTTAAAATCATTTTCTAAAAGCAAATTAATAAAACACAAAAAATCTTTGTTTTGATGATTTAACAAGGGCTCACCGCCCGTAATTACTACTATAACTTTGCGTGAATTGGCTAACTTTAAAACCTCATCAAAAAGCTTTGTTGAAGTATATGTTTTGTAACAAGTTTTAAATTCTTTAGTAAAAACAGCCCTTATAGTATCACAGCCTAAAAGTATTTTAGAATCTTTTTCTTTTTTTACTCCAAAGCCTGTGCAGTTAAAATTACATCCAGCAAACCTTACAAATATAGCCAAATTTCCGCTATATTTTCCCTCACCTTGCAAGCTTAAAAAAGTCTCAACAACTTCCATTATCCACCTGTTTGATAAAAGGCTCTTGTAGAACTTTGATTGGCTTCATTTTCAGCCCATCTATTTTTTTCTGATTTGTTTTTTATCACGGTTTTTAAAATTTCACAAGCACCTGCTATGTCTTTATTACGTATAGCTTTTTTAATGCTTAATGCCTCATCATAATACAAACAAGGTATTAAAAGTCCTTCGGCTGAAAGTCTTATACGGTTACAACTATCACAAAAATCATGACTATGTGGATCAATAATACCAAACTCATACCCATCTTCAAGCTCATAAATAGTCGCGGGTGCATTTGGGCTTTTTTGTCCTTGTTTAAAAGAATATTTTTGAGCAATGATGTTTAAAATTTCTGCTGATTTTAAGCCTTTCAAATCCCCATAAGCATGGTAATTTTCCATAAATTCTATAAAGCGAATTTGGCTTTTGCGTGCTTTAGCAAATTCTAAAAGATCAATAAATTCATTATCATTAATCCCTTTAAGCGCTACGGTGTTAAATTTAATATTAAAACCTAATTCTAAAGCTTCATTAATACCATTTAACACATCTTTGAGTATGTTTTTTTGAGCTAATTTAAAAGCTATTTCTTCTTTTAAGGTATCTAAAGAGATGTTAATTCTTTTTAAACCCGCTTGTCTTAAGTCTTTTGCTTGTTGTTTTAATAAAGAAGCATTAGTAGTAAGTGCTAAGTCTATATCTTGCTTATATTCACTAATCATAGCAATAAATTTATGCAAATCTTTTCTTACTAAAGGCTCACCACCTGTAATACGAATTTTTTTAACCCCTTCATCAATACAAACTTTAACAAACATAAAAAGCTCTTCAAATGATAAAAGATTTTCTTTAGCACTCCATTCAAACGGAGTTTTTGGCATACAATAAAGGCAACGAAAATTACATCTTTGTGTTACTGAGATTCTTAAATAATCTATCACTCTTCCATAGCTATCCACTAACATCAAAGGCCTTTTATAATAATTTATTAAATTTCAAGATAAGTTCAACCCTACCCATGCCTATACGCAAATCTTTGGCAATTTGCTCTATGGATTTTTTTTGATTAAAAAGCTCTATCACTTTTTGTTCTTCATTATCATAACTTGGACTTAATTTTGTAATACTTTGGGTTTTTTGTTCTAAATTTAACAAACGATTTTTTTGTTCACTTTGAAATTCTTCAATTACCTCTTCTACTTCTTTTAAAGCATTTAAAATAGGAATAATATTTTGATTGATTTTTTGTTCTAGCGCCTGCAAAAGTTCTTCTTTTAATTCTTCTTTAATAGCTTCAGTATCTATTTCTTCTTTTTCTTGTTCTTGCTCGTCCAAACTTTCTTTTTTTAAATAATGATATTGCTTATTTAAATCTTCTATCATCTTACCAAGCTCATTAATTTTGACAATACTTTCTTTTTCTTTAATCATCATATAAGCAAACATAGCAAAAATTAATAAAGCTACAACTAGCCACAACAATAAATCACTATCCATTTTCTTGCTCCTTTAAAATCTTAATCATCGCTCTTTGCATATTTGCCACAAAATTATCATACACAAGCTCATCTTCTGCTTTTATTTGTGTAATTTTTGCTTCATTTTCATTTAAGGCTTTAAAAAAAATACTAATTTTTTGACCATTTAACTCAAATCTTGCATAATATTCCTCATCTTGAGTCAAACACTTATCTTTAAACTGAATATGTGCAAAATTTACACCCACCACAAAAGCTTTATATTTTAAATCTGTGAATAATTTTGTTTTATTGATATCATTTTTTATCAAATACAATTCTTGTTTTATATCCATAAGCAAATCAAAAATAATTTGCTCACCTTCGCTAAATTCCACTCTTGAAGCAAGTTTTTTCCATTTACTTAAATTGACATAATTATTACTTGAAAGATATTCTTGCAAAAACTCTTCATATCTTTCTTTACTCTCTTCAAACTCAAGCTCTAACGAGCTTTTAAAAAATTTTATCTCCATAAAAGATCAACCCAAATAAATATAAAAAACACTATACTTAAATAACCATTTAAAGTAAAAAATGCTTTATCAATTTTTGCAAAATTCTTTCTAACAATGCGGTGCTCAAAAAATAAAATAATCGCACTAATTATCACGCCCAAAAAAGCAATATTTCCCGTTGGAGCTACCCAAACAAATAAAAGCCAAAAAAGCACTGCTAAAACATGACAAAACGCTGAGATAAACAAGGTTGCATCGAGTCCAAATTTAGCAGGTATAGAGTGTAAGCCTGTTTTTTTATCATATTCCATATCTTGCAAAGCATAAAGTAAATCAAAACCAGCTGTCCAGAAAGTAACACCCAAACACAAAATCACGCTATAAATTTCAATACTTCCCAAAACTACAATACTACCTGCAATAGGAGCAAGTCCTAAGCAAAATCCTAATACTAAATGCGCTAAGGATGAAAATCTTTTAAAGGCTGAATAAATAGCTAAAATAAACAATACTGGCAAAGAAAGAGCAAAAGCTAATTTGTTGATAAAATAACTTGCTAAAACAAAAATAATAGCATTTAAAATAATAAAAAGTAAAATACTAGTTTTACCTATACGCCCATCAATATTAGGCCTATTTACACATCTTGGGTTGTTTTTGTCAATATCCTCATCCATTAAACGATTAATCGCCATTGCAAAATTTCTTGCACTCACTGCACAAATAACACCCAAAAACAAAGCTTTAAAACCAAACCAAGTGCTATCATTTAAAATAACAGAAGCCACAATCATTGAAGTAAATAAAAAAGGTAGGGCAAAAATAGAATGCTTAAAAACAATCAAATCTAAAATATCTTTTAATTTTTCTTTTAATATAGGCATTTTTTCTCTTTATAATATATTTTTGTTATGATTTTACTAAAATAATTTTAAATTTAGGATATTTTTACGATGTTTTTTGAATTTGCACTCATTGGAACTACTGCAAGTGGCAAAACAGAACTTGCAAATAAACTAGCTTATGAATTTAATGCAAGTATTTTAAGCCTTGATAGTCTTTGCGTGTATAAACAAATCAACATCGCTTCAGCCAAAACAGAGCAAAAAACCCTAGATGAGCTTGATTATTTTGGCATAAATTTATTAAATGTTAATGAGCATTTTAATATTGCTTTATTTTTTGAAGAATACAAAAGAGCAAAAGCTTTTGCCCAAAAAAATAATCAAATGCTTATTATCACAGGTGGAACTAGTTTTTATTTAAAAGCTTTAATGGATGGCTTGAGTGAAAAATTCAAAGAAAGTCAAAGTACACTAAATAATGATGAAATTTATCATTTAATGATAAAAATTGATCCACAAGCAAAAATAGAAAAAAATGATACTTATCGTTTGAAAAAATGGCTTGGAATTTATGAACAAACTAATAAAATTCCAAGTGAAGTTTTAAAAGAAACTAAACAAGAAGCTTTAATTAAAGAGCTTGATGTTTTTGAAATTTCTTGGCAAAAAGAACTTTTGGAAAAACGCATTATTAAACGCACGCAAAATATGCTTGATGAGGGTTTAATAGATGAAGCTAAAATGCTATTTGATAATTATGATCATAATTTAAAAGCACTAAATTCCATAGGTTTGAAAGAATGTAAAGAGTTTTTAGATAAAAAAATAAATCTAAAAGAGCTTGAAGAACTCATCATCATTCACACAAGACAACTTGCTAAAAGACAAAGAACTTTTAATAAAAAATTTAATAAAGAAATTTTAGATTTTCAAAGCGCTTATGAGAATTTAAAAGCTTATATTTTAAAAAAATATTAAGGCTGAGTATTTAAAATATTTAATTTATCTTTACATAAATTTTGCCAATTGCTTGTTGTGTTAATATCTATACAATTTTGTAAACTTTGTTTTTGATTTTGCACATCTTTTAAGTCTTCATATACATTACTTTGCATATAAAAAGCTCTTGCACGCTCATCATCTTTTAAAGGATTAGCAAGCAAATCTTTAAACAAAGTTAAGGCTTTTTGAGCTTGATTGCTTTGTTTTAAAGCTTTGATATAGATAAATTCTAAATCAGGACTAAAAAGATTTACTCCTTTTAAATTTTGATAGTTAATCGCCTTTGGAGCATAGGTTAAAATACTTGTTAAAAAATTATTTTTTTCACTATAACGCAAAAATTCATAATATAATTCCACCATACGATAATTCATAGGAAATTGCTCTAACTTTTGCAAAGTTCTTATCATGGCATTATAATCTTGCAATCCAAGCTCGGCAAAAAATTTAATATAATTTGCTTCGAATTTTTCACTATCACTAATAATCGTTCTTGTATTTAAAATATCGTTAATGGTTTTAATAACATTTTTATAACTTTTATCTTTTAAAGCCAAATCTGCACTCTGAAGCTTATAAAAAATCACATCATCGTTTTCATTTTCCACGATATACTTTTTAGCTTCTTCTATACGAGAAGTACGTTTAAAACACTCAAGCATACGCTTTTTGTTTTGTATTTTACCTCCTACCTTATAAGTTTTAAAATCATCATATATTTTCACAGCAACTAAACACTCATCGTTTTTTAATTTTTGTTCTAAAACTAAAATAGCAGCTTGCTCTAAAAGATTTTTAGCTTCTTTGTTAGAATATTTTTCAATATCTTTTTGATAACTTACAACTTTTTCATAGTTTTTTTCTTGAAAATACAATTTTACATTATCAAACAATGCCTTACTAGAAATTTCTCCGGCATATTTTTGTATAATTTCTTCATATCTTTGATGTAAAAAACTTGCATTAGCATCTTTTAAATACAAAAAGTTTTTATCTTGAGCTTCTTTGATTAAACTTGCATATTCACCCAAAGGAAAATCTTCTGCATAAAGATCTAAATATTTTTGAGCCTTGGTATGCTCATTTGCATTTAACATAGCCAAAGCAAGATCTTTTAACACTCTTTCATATTCTTTATCCACTTTTGTTAAATGAGTAAAAATATATTCATAAATTTTAGAACTTAAGTCATAAATTCTATAGTTATCTAAAGTTTTTGCCAATATCAAGGCATTAGATAAATCTTGAATAAAAAAATCAGGATTAGAAGTTAAAATTCGACTTGCTAAATCTTTTGCCTCCTTAAAATTTTTTTGTTCTAAATAATTTTTTGATAAAAATAGCGCTGCTCTACTTGCCAAATCAGTGTCTACGGTAGAATAATACACATCTTGATAAATATTGTTTGCAATATTTTTCTTACCCAAATGATATAAATAATCTGCATAATCAAGTAAAGCTATTGTTGTATATTTATCCCCTTTATGTTCAGTATTTAAAATATCCACAACATATTCAACATTAGATCTTTGAGATAGACCCATATAAACTCTCATCATAATATACATTACTTCTGTATAGTCTTTATCGTTAATATAAGTTCTTACCCATCTTTTTGCATCATTAAGCATTTGCTCTAAAACTTGCTGATCTTTATCAAGTTCGTAAGTATAAAGCTTATTCTGTGCTCTTAATTTATAAAGTTCAAATTCATTCATAAATACACTACCTTGATAACGTTTAATTGCATTTATAGAATCTCTTAAAACTTGATCATACTTTTTAGCTTCATATTCTTGCTTGATGCTAAAATACGCATTAAAATCTGCACTTTGTGAAGTTTCCATAGGATCTGAATTTAAATCTAAAGCGCCAATAAAAGGCATTAAAGCATTATCAAAATAAATATCAAAATCAAGTCCGTCATTAGGTTTATAGTATCTCAAATCTTCTGTAAATATAAAAACAAAATGCTTAAAAGAATCTCCACTATGATTTTGAATTTCTTTGGTATTGAAAATATCTTGAGAATAATTAAACATTTTAGCTAAAGTTTTTGGATAAATTTTAATAGTCAAAAAAGTTTGATGTTTTTCAAAAGAAATTAAAAAATCATCAAATTCCTTATTTTGAAATTGCATATTACTAACACCCAAAACATTGCATTCAAAATAATTTCTTTCAAATTCAAAAACACTCTTGCAAGAAAATTCTTTGTCATCTTTTAAATGCAAAAGAGTAAAAGGACGCTTATGTTCTTCTCCTTTATTAACAATAATTTCAAAAGAAAACATACAAGTTATACTTAATAAAAATGAAACTAAAACCCTTATCATAAGCGTGATTATAGCAATATTATTCTACAAAAGCAAAAACATATAAAAAAAGACTCCCTATCAAACATATACTCAAAATAATCTTTTGTTTAATATTCAATTTCATACTTTCTACTAAATATGATTTTTTAAAAAAAACATAAATTAAAATTTTCAAATAAGCATAAAGCATAATCATTGAGCTTAAAGCTATGGCAAATACAAGTACATAATAACCTGAGTTTAAAATAGAAGCTAAAATTAAAATTTTACCCCAAAAAATTCCAAAAGGTGGAATACCTGCTATACATAAAATAAATATAGTTAGTATTATAGACAACACCGGTCTTTGATCAAACAAGCCTGAAAAACTCTCAAATGAGCTTTTTTGAAATAAACTTAATATTAGGAAAATTCCATAATTTGCAAAAGCAAACGATATCCAATATGCAAATAAAGCAAAAATTGAAAGCCAATAAGAAGTACCATCACCCTGAGAGCTCACGCTCATGCTAGAAACAATAACTGCCAATATAAAAGAAGAATGAGTAATAGAACTATATGCAAGCATTTTTTTTACATCTTTTTGGATTAAAGCTACTATACTTACAGTAAGCATAGAAAAAATTGCTAGTAATGCCACTATATATTCAAATTTTACTCCACCACCTAAAGCAGAAAAAATTCTTAAAACCACTATTATCATAGCTATTTTTGGCACTATAGATATAAATGCTATAAAATTTGTATGCACCCCATAATACACATCTTTTAACCAAAAATGAAAAGGTGCAATAGACAGTTTCACTCCAACAATAACCAAAAACATTACTCCAGCACAAAGTAAAATAGGATCTGAAATATATTCAGAATACAATAGATTATCTAAATCCAAAGACTGAGTTTTTAAATACACAAAAGCACAAGCAAAAACAAAAAATCCAGCTCCTACTGCTGCTAGAGTAAAATACTTTATACTAGAGCTAATAGCATTATGAGTTCCTCTTAATGCTATTAATGTATAAAGAGCTAAAGAAGACCCTTCTAATGCTAAGAAAATTACAATTAAATTAGTGCTTGATACCATTAATATCAAAGAAGCAACCATAAATAAAAATAAAGAAAAAAACTCTGCCTTTTGCTCATCTTTATCCATTAATAAATAAAGCATAGAAAAAACCAAAATAATTATTTGTGCAAAAATTGCATAATTATCACTTACAAATAAACCAAAAAAAGCATGAGAATTATCTAAAACAAAACCATTATAAAGCAATAAAAAGCATAAAGCGCTAAATAAAGCTATAACACTTGCTCCTATGTAAAAATTTCTAGAAAGTTTTTTAAACACACTCAACAAAAGCAAAGTAATAGCCCAAAAAAGCAATGATAACATAGGAAATAATAATACAAAATTCAATTTTTCTAAACTAAAGCCACTCATTAAAAACCTCTTATATTATCTATAATTTTTTGATTTTCTATTGCGATATTTCTTGTTTGCATAACTTCAAGAATACTATTTACATTTAAAGCAATTTGATCAAGCATAGCACTTGGAGCTATACCTAAATAAATCACTATTGCACTTAAAATACTTAAAATAAAAATTTCACTTTTTTTCAATACTAGCTTTTCTATTTTTTCTGCATTAGTAGCAAAAAACATATTCCTATAAACATTTAGCATATAAATAGCCCCTAAAATAATCACACCACCTGCAAATAATGCGAACCATAAATTTACACTTGCTACACCTTGCAATATTAAAAACTCACCTACAAAAGAAATAGTTAAAGGCAATGAAATAGATGAAAATAATAACACGGCAAAGAAAAAGCTAAATAGTGGAGCTGTTTTAGCTAAATTTTTATAAAAGTCTAAATCAAAAGTATGGTATCTTTTATAGAGTATGTAAGCAGCCAAAAACAAACCACCTGTTACTATACCATGCGCAAACATGTAAAATACAGAACCACTTACTCCATTATAAGTAAAAGTTACAATACCCAAAATCACCACACCCAAATGCGAAATAGAACTATAAGCAATTAATTCTTTTAAATCTTTAGTTTTAAAAGCAATTAAGGCTGTATATAAAATCCCAACTATGCATAAAATAGCGAGTAAAGAATAATAATGATTCAAAGTATCGGGCGCTAAAGGTAAAATAAATCTTAAAAATCCAAAAGGCGCCATTTTAAAACTTACAAGCATTACAGAAACTAGTGTTGGGCTTTTTGCATAAACTTTTGGAGCCCAAGTATGAAAAGGAAATAAAGGACTTTTAATCGCAAAAGCAACAAAAAAACCTATAAAGATTAAATTTTGCACACTTTCAGGTATAAAAAATTCACTCTTATACCAAGCAAGCAAATCAAAACTCCAATACCCAAAACTTTGATAATACAAAAATCCTACATAAATAATCGCTAAAAGCATGAGCATAGAACCACAAAATGCATAAATGAAAAATTTAATCCCTGCTTTGTAGTTATTAGAATATCTACCTATTAAATAAATAAGTGGTATAAGAGAAAACTCCCAAAATATATAAAACAATAAAGCATCTAATGAAGCAAAAAGTCCTATAATACAAAATTGTAATAAAAATATACTTACTACAACACTTTTATCTTGAATATCCAAACATATAAAAGATAAAAAAATCATAATAGAGCAAAGCAACATCAAATAAAGCGCTATAGCATCTACACCAATATGAAAATTAACCAATAAAGAATTTAAATTAAATTCATAAGCTATGCCACCATGATAATTAAACAACAAAAAAACATTTAAAATTAAAATCAAAAAGCTAACTAAAATAGCAAAAGCTTTAGAATCTTCTTTTTGTAAAGACAAAGACATAAAAGCTGCAAAAAATGGAAATAATATCAACAGACCAAGCATTCTACACCGCCAAAGCTAAACAAAATAAGCACACAAAAGCCAAAACAGAAATTCTTAACACTAATGAAAATCCTTTCTCTATACTAAGAGTTTTTGCAAACATTTTGAGAAAATAAGCAACACTATCTACCAAAGCATCCAAAACTTCTTTGTCATTTCTTCTTAAAAAGTCACAAAATAACGCATATTTACCAACAACAAATTGATGATAAAATCTTGGTATATAATATTCATTAAACAAAAGCTTATAAATACTTGTTTTAGAAAGTGATGGCTTAAACCAATTTTTCCAATAAGCCATGATAGCTAAAAGCACTCCAAGCACTGCAGCAGCACTTGCAAGTACCATAACTAAAGAATTTTGACCATCAATAAAAGCTAAATTTTTACTTACAAAATTCATAAAGCTATGCTCAAAAAAACCCGCAATAATAGCAAGCAAAGCCAAAGGACTCATCGCAAGCAAAGCTATTTTACTAGCTTCATGGGGATGTTCTTCATGTCTTTTTGGAGTAAAAAATACAAGCATTAAAAGTCTAAAGCTATAAAAAGCTGTCATAAAAGCTGCTATTAAAAGTACTAAAAAAATTCCATGATGATGACTTATAAAAGAAAATCCTAAAATTAAATCTTTAGAGAAAAATCCTGCGAAAGGATAAATTCCTGCTAAAGCTAAAGAACCTATAAGCATTAAAATAGCACTAAAACGCATACTTTTATAAAGTCCACCCATTTTACTAATGTCAAGCTTATCATTCATAGCATGCATAACATTACCCGCACCTAAGAATAATAAAGATTTAAAAAATGCATGAGTTGCAAGATGAAATAAAGCTATGGCATAAGCTCCAAGACCTGCTGCTACAAACATATACCCAAGTTGAGAAAGCGTCGAGTATGCAATAATTCTTTTTAAATCTTTAGCCACCATAGCCATAGAAGCAGCAAAAAGTGCTACAAAAGCTCCAAGTATAGCGATAAAATACCCTACTTCAGGAACTTGTAAATAAAGCTCCCCTGCGCGAATTACCAAATAAACTCCCGCAGTAACCATAGTAGCAGCATGGATTAGAGCTGAAACTGGCGTAGGTCCTGCCATAGCATCAGCAAGCCAAGTATGGAAAGGAAATTGTGCTGATTTACCCATAGCACCTACAAAAAGTAAAAGCGCTATTAAAATCAAAATCGTATCATTTTCATGCCCTAAAGATAAAAGGGTAAAAAACTCATCGTATTTTAAAGAATTGAACTCTATATAAATTAAGAAAATTCCTAAAAGCAAAGCCAAATCTGCAATTCTATTCATGATAAATGCTTCATTAGCAGCAAAAGTGTATTTTTCATTATGATACCAAAAACCTATCAAAAGCCATGAGCAAAGTCCAACACCTTCCCAACCTATAAAAAGCCCTAAGAAATTATCACTCATAATCAAAAACATCATAGAAAAAACAAAAAGCCCCAAATAGCTAAAATAGCGATTAAATCCTTCATCATGCTCCATATAAAATATACTATATAAATGCACAAAAGTCGCTACTATACTTACTACATTCATCATAATTAAAGTAATAGAGTCTATTTTAAAACCAAAACTAACATCTACTAAAGATATCCAAGTACCAAGTTCAAAATTAAAATGTACTCCATTGTTTAATAAAACAATTGAAGCAAGAGCTGAAAAAGCTATAAATAAAGAAGCCAAATAACCTAAAATAATTTTCTTAACACTAAAAGCAAAAATACCTAAAATAACAGCTGAAGCCAAAGGAGAAAAAAGTGCAATTAAAGCTAAATTTTGCATTTTATTTCTCCTTTTTCAGCTAAAGAGCTAAGCTCTAGTGTTCCTGTTTTTCTATACCATAAGACACAAAGTGCTATCCCAACAGCTACTTCACAAGCTGCAACTCCCATTACAAATAAAGCAAAAATTTGACCTTCTATGTCTTTATGAGAAGCTCCTGCTGTAACTAAAGCCAAATTAGCAGCATTTAATAAAATTTCACTTGAAATAAAAAGCATAATTAAATTTTGGCGTTTTATGATACCTATTAGACCAATGATAAACATCAAAATAGCCACAATGTAGTATTTTTCTAACATCATTGTTCGTCCTTTTTTATATTTTTTTGAGTAAGTGCTATAGCACAAATTAAAGCTATTAAAAGTAAAATTGCCATAAATTCAAAAGCAAGCATATATTTTGTAAATAGAGCAAAGCCTATTTGCTGGGTAGAATCAAGACTATAAACTTCACTAGTTTCATTTAAACCAAACTCATATCCCATAATAATACTAACTAATAAAACAGCACTAAAAATCACAGCAAAAATGAAGATTCTTTTACCTTTTAAACTTTCTTTTACTTTTATAGAAGCATCAAAAAACATCATAGCAAAACTATAAAGACCTAAAATAGCCCCACTATAAACGATAATTTGAATTACTCCAATAAATTCAGCATTAAGTAAAAAATAAAATCCACTTAAAAAAACCATAGCCACAGCCAAAGAACTAATAGCGTAAAGCATACTAGTGCTTAAAACACTAATTAAAAAAAATCCCAACACCAAAACACTTAATAAACAAAAAGCTATCGTTTCAAACATTTTCTTCCTTTGGAGCATCTTGCTGTCTTTGCAAATCTATCTCATAATAATTTGGAGTTTTCTTTACTAAATCATCAGCATCTTTTCTTAAACTACCACTTCCTTCAAACACCACTTGATTTTTAAGCTCATCAATAGGAGTTAAAAAATCTTCCTTTTGACCAAAATAAGATCTTTGCTCTGCGGCATTTTCATATTCTTTACCATGCACAATGGCAAGTTCAGGACAAACATCAGCACAAAATCCACAATAAATACAACGCCCTAAATTAATACTATAATTTTCGACCTTTTTGCGTCCATCTTCACTTAAACTCGTTTCCATTCTTATACAATTACTAATGCAAATTTTTTCACACAAGCCACAACCAATACAACATTCATTTTCACTTTCAATAAAACGCATTAAGCGATGAACTGCACGGTAGCGATTATCTAAAGCAACTTTTTCCATAGGATATTTAATCGTTGCACTATTGTTTTTTTTAAACATTTCTCTTAATACAACAAATAAACCTACAAAAAGCTCTGTATTTAAAGAACGCTTGATTACTTGTATGAATTTTTCATAAGCATTTTGAGGATTTTTACGCTCAAAATCTACTTTAAAATAACCTTTTTTCATTGTTTTTCCTATATCACAAGTACTAAAGCACTAATTAATAAATTTAAAACCGCTAAAGGAATTAAAATCAAATAACACATTCTCATTACTTGATCAGGACGCAGTTGCGGAAAAGCCCCTCTAGCCCAAAAATACCAAAAGAACACAAAAGACACTTTCAAAAGCATCATAATAGCCCCTGGTATAATCCAAAAATCATTAAATCCGCCCAAAAATAAAAGCGATATCATAATCGCTCCGGTAATCATGGCTGTGTATTCACCAATAAAAAACATACCCCATCTAAGTCCACTATATTCAGTGCCATAACCTGAAACAAGTTCAGTTTCGTTTTCACTCAAACAAAGTGGAGTTCTATTAGTTTCTATAAAAATAGCTATCACAAATAAAATAAAAGCTAAAGGTTGTTTAAAAATAAGCCAAGAAAGTATGCCATCACTTTGATAGTTATTAATATCTACTAAAGACAAAGATCCAACAAGCATTACAACACACACCAAAGAAAGTCCTGCAACGCTCTCATAAGAGATAATAGAAACAAGTCCTCTTGCCCCGCCTAGCAGCGACCATTTATTATTACTTGCTAAACCTCCTAAAAAAATCGCATAAAAACTAACCCCACCCATACCTACAACAAAAAGCAAGGCCACATTAATATCAGCGATAATAGGACGAATCACTCTACCAAATAAAGTAAATTCAGGAAAAATAGGTATAGCTGCAATTGCCACAAAAGCACAAATTGCTGCAATTAATGGAGCGATTAAAAACACCACTTTTTGAGCATAAGTTGGCACTATATCTTCTTTAGTAAAAAGTTTAATCATATCAGCAACTACTTGAAGTAATCCAAAAGGACCTACCATATCAGGTCCTAAACGACGATGAAATAATGCCAAAGCCTTTCTTTCAAGATAAGTTGCCAAGCCTGCTAAAGTAGCAAAAATAGCTATAACAAGCACGCATTTTATAATTGTTTCTATAATAAAAAAAGTAATATCACTCATATTTTAGCTCCTACTTTTTCAAGCCAAACTTTTACATATCGAGTATTATCAAATAAAGATTTATAATCAATCTTACTATCATAATCCCCTAAATACGCACCATTTTCTAAAGATTCATCACATTTTACACTTATAGCAATTTGAGTTTTTTCATTTTTCAAAATAACACTATCATCTTGGTTTAAATCAAATTTTTGCATTAAATCAGACGATAAAAATAAAGCCCCAACCTCATTAAAAGCTCTATTACTAAGCTTTGAAAACTGATGAATGCTATTTGCATGATATAAGGTTAAATTTCCTTCATTTTGCTCTTTAACTTCTTGAACGCTTAATGTTTTTTCAAACTCAAAATGGGAAAAATCGAGCTCATAACCCCTATGATTTACCCCACCATTATCATAATGATTTTCTAACTCATCAAAGTCAATTACCCTAAAGCCTTTATTTTGTGGTAAAAATTTAGTATAGTTGATCGTAAATTCTTCATCAAAACCTAAGGCATTTGCCAAATCATTTAAAAAATAACCTTTAAATTCTAAAGCCGCATTTGTAGGAACTAATCTTTTATCATAATTTACAAAGCTACCTTCTTGTTGATTTAAACTAGAACTTGCAAGATCAAAATGCCCATCATATGAAAAAGCAAAATCGCCTTTTTCGTTATAACCTAATGTTTTTCCTACTTGAAAATCTTGACTTAAATCACAAATTAAACTCACACCTAAGGTATTAGTGCAAGTTGGATTTAAAAAGACTTTAAATTCAGTATATTTTTGCACCAAAGCACAAAGTTTTGCTAGCTTTACACTTTGCTCATCATAGTAAAAATCACTTCCTATAATAAGTGTAAATTTTTGCTTTTTTGCGAGTAAAGTTTCTAAAATATCCTCATCTATGCCAAGATTTTTCGCATAATTTGATCTTTGCACCTCTATGCTTTTTTTAATTTTTTTAGGCACAAGTTTTTTAACTTCTTCTATAATAGTTGCGCCATTTTCATTTTGCTTTTCTATCTTTTCAGTAACTTCTTCATTAATAGTTTCTTCTATTTCTTTTGTATCTTGATAATATGCATTTTCTAATGTGTTTTTAAAATCCTGCGGAAGCTCTTTGGCAAATTTTTGCAAGATAAATAATAAAATACTTTCATTATCTTTAATATCATGATTAATCTGCAAGAAATTTTTAGAATATTTATCCACGCCTTTATCTTTTATAGGATGAAAATATAGCCCTGCACCTTTATTCATTACCAAAGCGTTATTAACTTTATATCCTAGCGTTGGCGCATCATAGCGTAAAAACGAACCTACGATGATTAAAAAATCACTTTGAGCGATATCGTCTGTATTTGCATTATACATTGCATTTGCATTTTGATAAAAACAAGCTAGGAAATCTTGGAATTTTTTAGCTTCATGATTTATAAGATTAAGATTAAATTTTTTACTTAAATTTTGCAAGATTAAAGCTTCTTCATTAGTAATAAAACTATTAAATAAAATATTTTTTATTTCATCATTTTTTATCATATTTACTAATTTTTCAAAAGCTTTTTTATCTTTACCTTGAACTTCATTTTGGGTATTAAAACCATATCTTGCGGCTTTATTTAGCGTAGCAAAAGCAAAATCATTGCTCACTCTATAAATTTTTTCTTTTTGATTATTAATACTAGTTTGTTTAATATCATAATACATCAACTCACAATCACTAGAATGTGGATTACTAGCTGGAATTTTCTTTAACTCCCAAGCATTAGATGTATATTGAAAAGCCGAACCCACCAAGGCTCCTGTTGGGCATACACTTGTACATTCTCCGCAAAAAGAACAATCAAGTATATCACCACTACTTGGCGCAATTAAACTCTTTTGAAATTTAGTCCAAATAGCTAATGCATCTTTACTCATACTTTCTTTAAAGCTTGCATCGGGTGCGCTTGCCCCTCTTGGAGTAGTTTTTAAAGCACTTTCTCCTATTTTATCTTTACAAACTGTAATACATCTTTCACACACTATACATAAAGCTGGATCATAATTAATCTCACCCCATTTTTTATGCTCTTTATGGGTATCTTTAATCCAATAATTTTGCACATTTACTCTTGCTTTGTGTGTAAAGTTTTGAAGCTCACACTCACCGGATTTATCACATACCCCACATTGTAAAGGGTGGTTGATACAATATGCTTGCATAATAGCATTGCGCTCATCCCATAAATTTTGCAAATCACTCTCTACTACCATACCTTCTTTAACTTTAGTATTACAAGAATAAACCTTTTTACCATCAGCTTCTACCATACACATACGACAAGCAAGTGTTGGAGAACAACCATTTAAATAACAAATTGCGGGAATGAAAATATCATTTTTTCTTGCGACATTTAAGATATACTCACCCTCATTTGCCTCACATTCTATACCATTAATGATAACTTTCATTTTATAACCTTAACTTGAGCTTTTGAAAAAGCAAAATCAGCGCTTTCATAATCAAACAAAGCCACCGTGCCTTTCAAATCATGATTGATTTTTACTATAGTTGTAAATTCTTGAGTGTTTATTTTTAAATTAATTTTATCCCCATCCTTAACCTTAGCAATCAAAGCAAAAGAAGAAGAGCAATGCAAATTTTTGTCCTCTAAAGGCGCTTGCATGATAATAGTTCCATCAAAATTATCAAGTTCTAAAAGCTCACTAAAAGAATTTTGTATTGATAAATTTTCTTCATTTTCATTAGAGCAAATTAGCAAAAGATTAAATTTATGACAAAGTTTTTCTAAAAAATACTTAATATTTTCAAAATCTTTATGTTGATATAAATTTTCATCAAAAATAATACATTTTGCTTCTTTTAAAAACTCCAAAATCTCTAAAGCCTCTTCTTCGCCAAAGCAAGATTCAGCACTTAAATATCCCTCGTCAAGCTCACTAAATTCAACCTCTAAACCCATCTTGCAAAGCAAAGCAAGTACAAAAGACACACTTGCAATCTCACATTTATAAAAGCTTGCTTTTAAATTTTTATCTTCTATACAGGAAATATTGTAATTTTTACTTTTATTAAGCTTAGTACAAAGTAAAGGATTTTTTAAAGAAAGTAAATCCACAAAACACAAAGCATTTAAACCTTCTTGATATTTTGTTAATTTCATTGTTCTACCTTTTTTAAAACTATAGTCCAATCAACTTGATTAAATTTTAAAGAATTTAAAAGTTCACAATTTTGCTCTTTTATGAAAGCAAAGCTTTTTTCTACATTAGAAAAATCTCCTATTTCAAACAAAACCACTAAAACTTCACCCATATAAGCATTTTGAATGATTTGCTCTAAGTCCTTAAATAAATCTTGACTTTTTCTTAAATCCACGCGTCTCATCGATCTATCTCACCTAAAACTATATTAATACTTCCTAAAATCGCCACTGCATCAGCCAAGTATGATCCAACAAGCATTTCCTCTAAAAATGCACAATGAAAAAAGCTTGGAGTTCTAGCTCTTAATCTATATGGCCTGCCACTACCATCTGAGTGGATAAAAAATCCAAGTTCGCCTTTTGGACTTTCAGTTGGCACATACACCTCTCCTTTTGGTGGTTTTAAACCTTGGGTTACTAGGACAAAATGTTGCATAAGTGAATAATTTTGTGTCATGATCTGCTCTTTTGAAGCACTTACATACTCAGGATGATTGCATAAAATTTCAGGTGGAGTATCTTGATAAAGCTTAGCACATTGAACTAAAATTTTCAAACTTTCTCTAAATTCTTGCATATAAACTTTATATCTTGCATAAGAATCGCCCATTTTAGCCACAGGCACGCCAAAATCTACCTCATCATAAAGTAAATAAGGCTCTTCTTTTCTAACATCATAAGCAATGCCGCTACCTCTTAGCATAACCCCGCTACAACCCCAACTTAGCGCTTGTTCTTTGCTTACCACTCCTACATTTTCAGTTCTTGCACGCCAAATTCTATTATCATCAAGCAAAGCTTCATAATCTTTTATATCACTTGGAAATTTATTGCAAAATGCTAAAAGTTCATCTAAAAAGCCTTCGGGCAAATCAAGCATTACCCCGCCTATTCTCATAGATGAATGTGTAAGTCTTGCTCCACAATATTTTTCTATTAAATCAAGTACATATTCACGCTCTCTAAAGCAGTATAAAAACACCGTCATTGCACCAATATCAAGCGCATGCGTAGCAAGCCATAATAAATGCGAAGCAATGCGGTTTAATTCAAGTAAAATCATCCTTATCACACTCGCTCTGCGTGGAATTTCCAAACCACAAAGTTTTTCCACAGCAGCTACATAGGCATAATTATTTGCACTAGCTGCGATATAATCCATCCTATCAGTAGTTGGGATAAACTCTTGATAGATCATATTTTCAGCCATTTTTTCTATGCCACGATGCATATAACCTATACAAGGAGCAGCCTTAGTGATTTCTTCTCCATCAAGTTCTAAAATAAGGCGTAAATTTCCATGAGCACTTGGATGTTGAGGGCCAAGATTTACTATCATGGTACCATCTTCACGCTCAAAGCTTATATTTTCATAATAAGGTTTTAATTTAGTAGAAATTTGCATTTTATCTTCTCTTATCTAAAATTTTTACTTGCGTTCTTTTGGCTTTTTTCACAAAAGGCACGCCACCTTCTTCTTGATACTCTTGTAGATATTTTTCCTCTCTTGGGACTTCGCCTTTACCAACCTCATGATAAATTCTACTAAAGTTTAGCGTGTCTTTTTCATCTACAAAACCTGGATCTCTATTTTCTTCACCTACAATCTCGCGGTATTCTTTACCAAAAATTTTATCTATCTCATACCATTTAGCAAATTCATCACCATGCAAAGGATAGCTTTTTAAAAAAGGATGTCCATACCAATCATCAGGCATTAAAAGTCTTTTTAAATTCGGATGATTGATAATGAAAATTCCAAACATATCATATATTTCTCTCTCACACCAATTAGCACCTTTAAAAACGCTCATAACACTTTGAAGTCTTTCTTTTAAACCAACGAAAGTCTTTATTCTCACTCTTAAATTTTTCTCCATATTTAAAAGCTGATAATATACTTCAAAACCTTGTTTTTGAGCGACAAAATCAATCGCACTTGCATCAGTAAAACAACTATAACCTAAATTTTTAAGCTTACTAAGAATAGCAACATTATCATCTTTATTTATCTCAATCACCCAAAAATCAAGCTCTATAAAAGAATTTTTTAACTCAAATTCTTGGCTTAAAATTTGATGATCACTCTCAAAAGCACTATCTTCTGTGCTTAATTTTTTAGTTATAGGTGCATGGTAAAATCTATCTTCATAATAATTTTTTAACTGAGCATTTTTCTTATCGCTATATTTTCTCATCATATAAGCCTTTTTGGAGCTATTTTTCTGCTTGCTTTTTCTTTACGAATTCTTTTTTGCAAAATCATCAAAGCAAATTGAAAAGTTTCAGGGCGCGGAGCACAACCTGGTACATAAATATCAACAGGAATGATTCTATCTACCCCTTGAACAGTAGAATAAGTATTAAACATACCACCGGTATTGGCACAAGAACCCATAGAAATAACCCATTTAGGATCAGGCATTTGATCATAAAGTCTTCTTGTAAATTCAGCATGTTTTTTGCTTAAAGTACCCGCTATAATCATTACTTCAGATTGTCTTGGACTTGCTCTAAAAATCGTTCCAAATCTATCAAAATCATATCTTGCACCACCTGCTGCCATCATTTCAATAGCACAGCAAGCAAGCCCATAAGATAGCGCCCATAAGGAATTACTCCTACCCCATTGCACTAACTTATCAACCGTAGTTAAAACAACTGGTGCATTGCTCATTTTTTGATACTCTGCCATGCGAATGCTCCTTTTTTATAAGCGTATAAAAAGCCTATTGCAAGCAATAAAATAAAAACAAACACTTCCACTAAGGCAAATAAAGATAAGCCATATTTTGAAAGCTCTGCGGTTAAATCTTTAAAAATCACCGCCCATGGAAATAAAAACACCACTTCAATATCAAGCAAAATAAAAATCAAAGCAAAAACAAAAAATTGAGAATTGATTTTGTTTGCTTGCTTAGAAGCCATAGGTCCACACTCATAAATTCCAAGTCCGAGTTTTTTTCTATTATGAGAGGCGAGTTTGGAGCCTATTTTAGAAGAAATATACACCAAAGTAAAAAATATAACACTTGCAATAACAAGCATTGCAAAGATGCCAAAGTATTGATGCTCTATAGTTGCGTGCGTCATAATAAACCTTTTATTCAAGCATAATTAAAATTTATTTTACTTTAACTTAGCTATATAAAAACTTATTATCAAAAAAATAAATTTTATGATATTTCAAAATGAAACAATTTTTATCTTTATTACAAAAACACTTTTTTATGGCATATATCTTGTAAGATTTTTTCTTGATGAGAAATAAATATATAAGTAATATCGTGTGTTTTTTGAAAAGCGTGCAAGTAGTTTAAAATTTTATAAGCAGTCACTACATCAAGCGCTGCTGTGATTTCATCTAAAATAAGCAATTTTGGCTTTAAAAGCAAAGCTCTAATCAAACCTAGTCTTTGGCTTTGACCACCACTTAGCTTAGAGGGTTTTAAATTTAAAATATCTTTTTCAAGCTCAAAAACATCAAAAAGTTTAAAAAGCTCTTCAAAATCAGGCTTAAGTTTAAAATTTTCATATACATCAAGTAAAAGTCTTTTGGTGCTTTTGTAAGGATTTAAAGCTAGCTTTTGATCTTGAAAAATATATTGAATTTTTTGGCGTAATTTTCTTTGAGTATTAAAATCTAAATTTAATATATTTTCATTTTCAAACAAAACTTCTCCAGTATTTGCGCATTCAAGCATACAAAGAATTTTAGCCAAGGTGCTTTTACCACTACCACTTTCCCCACAAAGCAATAAATTTTCATTTTGTTTTAAAGAAAAACTCACATCTTTAAAAACAAAAACTTCTTCTTCTTTTAAATACCAGTGTTTTTTAAATTTATAAGATTTGCTTAAATTTTTAACTTCTAAAAACATTTTCATTCTCAAAATAATTTAACAATTCTTTAGCAAAAACACCTTTTGGATTGTTTAAAAACTCTTTCATAGGTATTTGATAAAGCAAAGTTTTATCTTCTATGATAGCCACCTCATCGCAAAGCTCTTTAGCTAAATTTATATCATGCGTGATAAAAATGAGATTTTTAAATGCTGTTTTTAACTCTTTTAAAATGACAATGATTTTTTCTTCATTAGCCCTATCAAGAGAACTTGTAATCTCATCACACAATAAATACTTAGCCTCGCTTAACAAAGCTAGAGCTATTTGAACGCGTCTTGCCATACCGCCACTTAGCTGATATATAAAAGAATGCCACAAAAGATCATGATTTTTAAGCCCTAAACACTCAAAATAATAAAAGGCCTTTTCTTTAATCTCTTTTGTGCTTAAATTAGTATGAGTTTTTAAAACTATATTAAAATAACTTCCTATATCAACAAGAGGATAAAAACTCCCATAAACATCTTGAAAAAGCAAATTTACCTTAGCTCTTAATGCATTTAGTTCTTTTTCTTTTAAATTTAAAATATCTTTTTGATCTATCTGAAATTTTTGTGCATTAAGCTTATGGTGTTTATCAAAAAGCTTAATCATACTTTTTAAAAGCAAGCTTTTTCCCAATCCACTTTTACCCATGATAGCCAAAGCTTTGCCATCTTCTAAATTAAGATTTATATCTTTTAATAAGATCTTATCTTTAAAGCTAAGGTTAAGATTTGAAATTTCTATCATGCTTTAATCTCTTCTTGTAAATCATTACCCAAAGCAAGCAAGGGTAAAATAAGCATAAGTATAAAGGCTACTGGAAAAACTATCATCCACCAAAACCCTAAAAACACGGCCTTGCTTGCTTCATTTAGCATATTTCCTAAACTTGGAGTCCAAAGCTCTACACCCAAGCCAAAAAAGCTCAAAGTGGCTTCACTTGTAATAGCATGAGCAATATTTAAAACAAAAAGCACAAAAAGCAAATTCCAACAAGCAGGCAAAAGCTCACTAAATAAAGCTTTCATCTTACTAGAGCCTAAAATGATAGCATTTTGATAAAACTCAAGTTTTTGAAATTTATTCAGCTGGGTATCAAGCACTTTTGCCACAAAAGCAAAATGCCCCAAAGCGATGATAAAAATCATACTCCATAAAGATCCTGCCAAAAAGCTTTGAAAAAACATAATCACAAGCAAAGAAGGTAGCGCTAAAAGCATATCAAGCACTCTAGCGAAAAAAGCATAAGCAAAAAATCTTGTTAAAAACACATAAACACAAGCAAAAAGCACGCTAAAAAATGCTGCCATTACCCCTACAAACAAAGAAACACGCAAAGCATATAAAATACGCGTAAAAACATCTCTACCAAGTAAATCTGTGCCAAAAATATGACTTAAATTTGGAGCTATTTTAGCCTTGCTTAAATCCACTAAATTAGGATCATAAGAGCTTATTAAAGGTGCAAAAAATGCCAAAATAAAACTTAGTAAAATCATCATCACGCAAAACTTACGCATTAGCAAACCTTGGATTAATCATCTTGCAAATTATCTCTACGATCAAATTTACAAGCACCACCACTAAAATGCTAAAAATCACCACAGCTAGCACCACAGGATAATCTTTAAACAATATGCTTTTAATCACCAAATTTCCCACACCCTCATAAGAAAATACATTTTCTACTATATAAGTTCCCATTAAAAAACTCACAAAAGAAGCACCAAAATACGCAAGTATAGAACCAAAAGCATCTTTTAACACAAAGTGCAAATAAATTCTTGTTTTGCTAAGCCCTCTTGCAAAAGCACTTTCTATAAAACTTTGATTTAAACTATCAATCAAACTTGTCCTTATAAAACGCACAAAAACAGCTAAATGTGAAAGCACTAAAGCACATACTGGTAAAAACAAATGCCACAAACGATTAAACACATCATCTTCAAAGCCAATATCTGCAATAGCCGAACTTGGAAAAAGCTTAAAAAATACAGCAAAAACCAAAATAAGCATTAGTGATAAAGAAAAAGCAGGCAATGCAAAAAAGCTCATCGTTGAAAAAGTGATAAATTTATCTAAAAAGCTATCTTTATAAAGAACACAAAAAAGCGCTAAAACCAAAGACAACACAAAAAGTATAAAAAAAGCTAAACTCCCTAGTATGATGGTATAGGGAAGTTTTTCTTTTAAAATTTCATTAACCTTTTCTCCGCTAATTAAAGAGTAGGAAAAGTCGCCTTTCATGGCATTAAAAAGCCAATTTTCATACTGCTCTAACAAGGGCTTGTCTAAATTTAAATTACGCTCGATTTCTTCTTTTATTTTAATACTAGTTCCTTGAGGCACGCTAGCAAAAACCACGCTTCCTTTAGCATGATAAATCATCACAAAGCATAAAAAACTTGCAAAAATCATCAAAAAAAACGCCCATAAAAGGCGTTTAAAAATGAGTTTTAACACTAATTTTTGCTCCACTCATAAGCATTCCAAGTAAAACCTACTCCATGATGACCTAAAATGTGAGGTTTTATACCTTGGATATTTTTAGCAAAAACTAAAGGATAATCAATATAAGCTATAAATAAAAACGCAGGATCATCTTGTAATGCATCAATAAATTCTTTATAGTGTTTTTTTCTTTCATTTACATCAAGTGAATTTCTAGCCTTTGTCAAAGCCTCATCAACTTTAGCATTTTGATAATGGCCAAAATTCCATCCACTTGAGTTTGAAGCACTATCTTGAGAGCTTGCAAAAACTCTAAAGGTATGAAAATCAGGATCATAAGGACTACCCCAACCCACTAAAAAACTATCAATTTTCGTATAATCAAAACTTCCACTTGGCTTAGCTACGGCTTTTGCTTTTATGCCAAGCTTTAAAAACTCACTTTGTAAGATATTTACCAAAGCCACTCTTAGCGGATCTTCACTCATAGCATACATTTCAAAGCTAAATTCTTTGCCATTTTTTTCTAAAATGCCATTTTTGTTTTTCACAAAGCCCGCTTTTGCTAAAAGCTCATTTGCTTTTTTTACATCATAAGCATAGCTTGCAAATTCTTTAGGATTTGCCCATGATTTTTCTAAAGGATGATTTGCTACTTTTCCAAAAGAATGCAAAAGTGAATTTATGATAGCTTGTTTATCGATAGCATAATTTAGCGCTAAACGCACATTTTGATCTTTTAAAAACTCATGATTAAGATTAAACATCAAAGCACGGTAATCAGCCGAAGGTTCTATAAGCATTTTAAAGTTTTTATCATTTTCAAAATTTGAAGCTAGAGCAAAATCAACCAAAGCCACATCAATAGAACCATTTTTAAGCTCAATAGCACTAATACTTGGATCTTTAATGTGTTTTAGTATGAGCTTTGGTGTTTTTACTTTAGCTAAATGATAATTTTCATTTGCTTCTAAGATCATGTATTGACCTTGTTTCCATTGCTTTAGCTTATATGGTCCTGTTCCTATAGGCATTTGATTAAATTTAGTGGTATTTAAATTTTCTTTTTCAAGCAAGTGTTTTGGTAAAATCCCTACACTCAAAGCGTCTAAAAATGCAGGAAAAGGCTTTGAGAGTGTGATAGACAAATGATAATCATCGATGATTTTTACTTCTTTAACTGCGTCAAAATTTACTTTTGAAGGTGAGTTTAACTTCTCGTCTTTTAAAGCATTTATACTAAATTCTACATCTTTAGCACTAAATTTAGCCTCATCATGCCACAAAACATCATTTCTTAAAGTAAATTCATAAACAAGCCCATCTTTACTAACTTTCCAAGAACTAGCAAGATCAGGTGCTAAGCTCATATTCTCATCAAAGCGTGTAAGCCCTGAAAACACAAGAGCAATTGCCACATCATGATCTTCACTAAAAAGTGGATTTATACGCTCTGGTTCATTTTCTACTGCTATAACGATCGTATCTTTTGGCGTCGTAGCAAAAAGATTTAAAGCACAAAAAAGCATGATAAAAAATCTCAACATAAAAGGCCTTTCTTATAAAATAAAGTGTAATTATAACGCTTTTTAATCATAAGCTTTGGTAAAAATTTCATTTTTATCATCAAATAAAAGTTGCAAATACCTCTCATACTGCTTTAGTATATCTACGATGATTTCTTGCTCGTTTAAATACTCTATATTATAACCATTACGCGAATCAGCAAAGAAAGTTTGTGGCTCAAAAATAAATTCTTTAGAATAAGTTGGCATAAATTTATCATCGATTATGCTTTGGCTTGCTTGTTTTTTTACCACTTGTACTCCATAGATAAAATCTTTTGCAAATTCTTTTTTTATAATCAAACTTATACTTGATTTTTCTTGAACAATTTGTGTTTTTAAGCCGTAATTTTTTAGACTTTGGCTGAGTGATTCCATAGCATTTTTTACTTTGGTGTTTAAGAAATTTTGTATGTCTTGTTCTTTACTTTGTTTTAAAATTCTAGCTAGTCTTTCTTGCCAAAATTCCCCTGAAAAATACACACTGCTTTGACTAAGCTTAGTTAAAGAGTAATTTACATCTACGATTAAACCTTTAAGCAGTGAAAAACACATCAAACAAAGCAAAAATGCAAAAGGCAAAGCCACTATCATAGTGATACTTAAAATCGCTCCCAAACCACCTGAATACAGCAAAGAAGTAGCTAAAAGCGCAAGTACAAAACCCCAAAGGATATTTTGCCATTTATATGGCTCATGAGCCCCACCACTGCTTAAAGAATTTAACACAAATATCCCACTATCTGCTGAAGTGATAAAAAACAAAGCTAAAACCAAAAGTGCAAGCAAAGAGCTAAAATAAGAAAAAGAAAAATTTTGTAAAAAATAAAAAAGCAAGCTTTCAGGTGCTGAAGTAAAAGGGCTTAAGATATCATTGAAATTTAAAGCACTATTGCCAAAAATGCTAAACCAAAGTATATTAAAACTAGTAGGCACTACAAGCACACCAAAGATAAATTCCCTTATCGTTCTACCGCGAGAAATTTTAGCGATGAAAAAGCCCACAAAAGGCGCCCAACTAAGCCACCAAGCCCAATAATAAATAGTCCAGTTATTAAACCACTCTATATGCTCTTTTTCATAAGAATAAGTCTTAAAACTCAAAGAAATTAAATTTTGCAAATAATTGCCAATATTAGAGCTAAATTGTGAAAGAATTTGGATGGTATTTGTTGAAAAAAGCACAAAAAGCATTAAACACACTGCAAAAACCAAATTTGCCTCACTTAAAATTTTTAAGCCCTTTGTTAAGCCACTAATCGATGAAAGCGTAGCTAAAGAAATGATGATGATTATAATCATGCTTTGTTCTAAAAAGCTTTGCTCGTTTAAAATGCCTAAATTTAAAAAGCCAGCATTAAGCTGAGAAGCACTATAACCAAGTGTGGTACTAATGCCAAAAACCGTGACAATCAAAGCTAACATATCAACTAAATTTCCCCAAAAACCATAAATTTTATCTTTAAGCAAAGGGTAAAAAGCACTACGCAAGCTAAGAGGCATTTTATATCTAAAACCAAAATACGCCATAGCCAAAGCACACACCCCATAAATAGCCCATGGGTGAATTCCCCAGTGAAAGATAGTATGTAGCATAGCTTCTTCATCGCTTGTTTGTAAGGCTTTTTTATGTATGAGAGGTTCAGCCACACCAAAATACATAAGCCCCACACCCATACCCGTAGCAAAAAGCATAGCAAGCCAAGAAGTGAATTTAAAATGAGGATTTTCATCATCATCGCCGAGCTTGATATCGCCAAATTTTGAAAGCGCGAGTGCGAGCATAAAGCACACAAAAAAACTTACACTTAATATATAAAACCATGAAAAATTTGCAAAAATCCCGCTTTTAATATGATTGATAAAATCATTTGTAAGCTTAGGCAAGAAAATACAACTAAGACTTAAGATGATTATAATGCTAATGCTTGGAATAAAAACTGATTTTTTAAAACTTGTCTTTAGCATGGTACTCCTTTTTTGGATGATTTTCATTATACCATAAGCTAAAAATGAGCAAAATTTAAAAACCAAAAAAACAAAAAAGGCTTTAATAAGCCTTTTAATTTAACTTGGCACTATGGAGTTTTTACGTGCGGTTTTTTGGAGTGAGAATATAAAGATAAAACAGCATCGCATTTGGTTATTTCGTCTTGCTATACCATTCTTGGCTAATTTTACAATTACTACTATGTGGTTCTGGATCAGCTTTTTTAATTTTAATGTGCATTGGCATAGGAACAAAGTCTCCGAATACAAGTGCTTCTCCTGGAACAGATTGCTTAATTTTGCTTACAAAATCTTCAGAAAAATACGGAAGAACTGCATTGATATGTCGCATATCATTTTCATTTTGAATCCTATGTATAATAAAATTTGCACATTGCGATAACACAGTTTCCGAAAGTTCTGATGGTCTTTGAGAGGAAATAAGCAAATAAAGAGAAAATTTTCTACCTTCTCTTGCAATTCGCTCAAATATATTATCTTTTAGTAAATATTTTTGGTCTTTTTTGATATATCTATGAGCTTCATCCAAGACAAGGTGTGCTGGATTTTTTTGCCTATTCTCTCCTTTTTGTTTTTTACGATACTCAAAAATTAATCTTGAAATTACACTTGTTAGTGTTTCTAAGATATCCCTACTCAATTCACTTGTATCAATGATAATAAGTTGGGTTTGTTGCCCCCATAGATGATCAAGATATTTATCCACCTCTTTAATATATCCATTTTTCATTTCGCGCATAAATAAACATTCTGGATTATTGATAAAATAATCAAGTCTAGTTAGCATTGTTCCTACATAACCTCTTGTTGTTTTATTTCCTCTTGTTTCTTCATCCACAAGAATTATTTCTGCTGCCATTTCAAGAAAAGTGTAATCAAAAAATTCTCCATTTTTGTATTTGTACTTAAATATTTCATTTACATCATCAAAGTTAATTCGTTTTTTGATGTCTTCAAGAGTAGTAGATATTTCTTTATCTTTTATTCCATAGTATAAATTACATTTTTGATAAAGATTCTTTGCATCTTCTTCTAAACTTTCTACATCTTCTTCTAAATTTTCCATTTTCCCATTATCTTTGATTACAGTTACTATAATAGCTTGAACTTTAGAAATTACAGATTGAAGTGTGGTTATTTTTGTAGTATCAGTTTCTGTTTGCACTAAAATATTATTGGCAAATGAATAAAGCCTGTATCTTAAATAATTAAGAAATTTTTTCCGCTCTGTTTCCTCGTTTAAAGATAATATTTTATAAAACCTATAAGCCTCCTGTAATACTTTATCCCAAAATGGCTTTTGTGTAGCATCTGTAGCCATTAAAAAAGCATACCACTCATCCAAAGAAAGTAAAAAATGCGGCATATAAAAAGGCTCAACACTATTCTCATTTTCTTTAATATTGGGCTTAAACAACTTTATTCCTACTCCATCAGAAGTAAGCTTAGAAAATGCCTGGCTATATTCTCCATTCACATCAAAAATAATAACTTTTGATCCGAGAGCGGGTCGCTCTTTTTTATAAATTTCTTGAAGTAGATGAGCGATTGTATTGGATTTTCCACTTCCAGAATTTCCCAATACAGCAGAATGCATACCAAAAAACTTATCTTCTTGAATATAAATAGGGTGATTGATTTGGTTTTTGCTAACTCCTAAATAAACCCCTTGACTCTCCGCTCCATATTCTTCTTCTTTAGGTATAAGTATATTTTTTAAATCTTCATTAGTTAATAAGCCCACATCACTATATAAACTAGGATAAACACTTATACCAAGAGTAAAATTATCATCTTTGTACACACCTATGGGTTTTAATAATAATTCTCTATTACTGTTAAGATTAAAATCTTGCCCATCATCTTGCTTATCGGAATCAAAAATTGCAATGACTTCACAAACTATATCTTCTCCCAATGCATTTGATGTTTTTAAATAGCTTCCAATATTACCAAAGTAATATATTTCACCTTTAATATTAAGTCCACCGCCCTTAACATTAGAAAAAATTCTTACTCTAAATTGATTAAATTGAATAGAAACTATTTTACCTACAAGCATTTTTATCCCCCTTTTGCTTCTTTAAATGCACTTACAAATTTTTTATAATTTTCATCCTCTTTGTCTTGCTTGTGTTCTGGAATTAATTCATCTACAAAATAGTTAAAATAATGTATTGTTTTATCTTCATCTTTTCCATAAATGACATAAATTCTTTTGTCGTTGATACTAAAAAGTGGGATCCTTGTAAGTTTGTCTTTATCTGCAAATACAACCACAGAAAGCGAGTTATTAGAGGCAAGAGCCCTGTAGATAATAGTATTTATATGCTCATCACTGAAACTATACCCGATGATAAAAAGAACACTATTTGAAAGTGATAATTTTTTTTGAAATTCTCTGATAATATCAGTATAGGGAGATGTAAGACTTTTTCCTTCTTTAAGTGGGGTTGGATAAATCAAGAAAGTTTTTTCTAACTTTTGTTCTTTTGGTTTGAGATAAATTTCTTCTATATCAAAAAAAGAATTGTGATTTTGATCTTCTACCCAATTTATTGAGCCGTGCAATTTATAGAGATAAATCATATGATTAAGAGGTTCATATTTTTCAATCCCTTCATCCATTTTCTTTGCAAAAACATATTCAAATCTTGCAGGATTAAAGCTGCGTTTAAGCCCACCTCCAAAGCCATTATTGTAATCAATATTGAGATAATCTAAAACATACTCATTAAATAAATCATTATTTGTAGTAAAAACATTTACTCTATTTAAATCTTTATTGCGATAAGTAACCTTTTTGTAAAATTTCTCGTAGTTTTTGAAAACTTCTTTTTGGGTGTCATTTTCGCAATTAATACCAATTTCAATATTAATTGCTTGAAAAATAGTTTTTTCAATTTTTTCAATCAAGTTTTTCAAAGTGTTAAATTCAATATTATCTTTACCTTGTGGATTATTTTCAAAATATGTTTTTCCAGAATAAAGTATTTCCAAAGTTTTTTCCAAATTTTGCTTATCGTTTTTATCAAATAATTCCTTTTCCTTATTGTCTAATTCTCCTATAACACACTCTCTCAACTCTTTCATAGTTGGAATTGCACCATTGCTTGTTCCAGCACCAAAAAGGAAATTTATATTTTTGATATTAAATAAATCAAAAAGAATTGCCTTGATCTTTTCTTTCTTATCTTTATTATCAATATTTCTTAATAAGTCCTCAGCACCTTGAAAACAATTAAAATTACATTCTTGTGATTTATTTTCTTGTACATTATTGTCTGTTTGATTATTCATATTTCCTCCATTTTATATTTTAGATCTATAAAAAATTATACATCATTAACTATTCCTTGTTTTCAATGATTTTTATTTCTTCTTCGTTTAGGTTGTAAAGCTTGTAAACGATAGAGTTTATTTTATCTTCTTGGGTTTTGGTGTTTGCGTTTTTATCTTGCTCTTTTAAATTTAAAATCTCATCAACTAAACTTATAAGCTCGTTTGCTAGTTTTTCATTTTTAGAATTTATTTTTGGTATAGGAAATTTTTCTACATATTGATTTGATAATAAAAAACCTTTATCTGAATATAAATGCCCGATATTTTTAAAATAATAAAATATCAAACTAGAATTTAAAAATCCCAAAAGATATTTAAGTTCATTTTTAGAATTTCCTACCATAAAAGCCATAGAATCCAATAAAACACGCTCGTTTTCTAAAATAAAACTCGGTTCTTGGGTTACTCTTTGCCAGCCTATCTTTTCTTTTTCGAATTCTTGATAATAATTTGCTCCCCATCTTTGCAAACAATACCACTCATAACGAATTCCTGTTTCAGCTTTATTTCTATTAGATAATTTTTCTTTATGTGATAATAAGTGATTATATAAGCTCGAATATTGTTCTTTTAAATCTTGTTCATTTTCTAGCATTGTTTTTGGCTTTTCAACATTTGGAAAATGCCAAGGTATAAATATCACCCAAAGCCCTGCCCACTCATAACTATATCTTTTTATATCTCTACCGCGTAGCATTTTGCGTATGAGTTTGGCAGTGCGTTCTTTTTCGGCTTCATCTTTGCATTTAGTTAAAATTTCATCTCTTTTTTCAGTAGTGATGATAAAGGCTTCATTAAGCCCTGTTAAAATTCCACGATATATATTAAGCCCATGCCAGTCTTTAAGCGGAGTGCCGTGCTTTTCTATCTTTGCTTTTAGTGCGTTTGTGCTTTCATCGTTAAAAGTAAAGCATTCTTTGCTTAAAGAATTTTGTGCGATTTTGTTAAAATTTAAAATGCTTTCTATGTTAAAGTCGTTTTCTTTTAAAAGCTCGGTGTTTGGGGCTAGGTATTTGAAGCTACTATCTTTAGTTTTTGCTTTTTCAAAGCTTAGTATGGAAGTATCTACCGTAGCACTATCAAAGACTTTTATACCATTTAGATCGATGTATTCTAAAAGTGTGGCATTTTTGAGTAAAAACTCTCTTAAAGCTTCTCCATAACCTGCTCTTGTGTATTTGTTCGAAGTGATGAAAGACAAAGCACCATTTTGCTTTAGCACATTAAACCCAAGCTCATAAAAGTAAGTATAAATGTCGCTTGTGCCTTTATATACTTTATAGTTTTTGGCTAAATTTGGCTTTAACTCTTTGATGTCTTCTTGTCTAATGTAAGGTGGGTTACCGATAATGAGATCAAACCCTTGAAAATTCCCGCCCTCATCAAGCACTTCGCTAAATTCAAAACGCCATTCAAAAGGATTTGCACTTTCTAAGTCAAATATACTCTCATAAAGCTTTTTAAGCTTTTTAAATTCTTTCTTAGCGGCACTTTCATCAAAGTCAAATTCAAACATATTTTTAGAGAAAAATGCTCTAAAATTTTCATCTTTTTCATCTTGTGCTAAAAAATCGCCGTATTTTTTAGAGTATTCATTAGCGCCGTTGGTAAGTTGCTTGATCTCTTTGGCAAATTTGTCTTTTAAGCAGAAATTTTTAAAAGACTCTTTGAGGTTTTTGATCTCTTTTGCGATGAGAGTTTTGTCGGTGTAAAAGCCTTCTTTGTAGTCTTTAACTATGCGTTTGTATTTATCCATGCGTTCTTTGATGTTTGGGTAGTGAGAAAGGCTTTTGTGAATTTCAAAGTAGCTTATAAGAGAATTCCCGCATTTTATGTTGATGTCGATGTTTGGTAGGGTTTTAAGATCGTGATAGTTTGTATCATCAAAGCTTTCATAAAAGCTGTGTTTTAAAAGCTCTATCCAAAGTCTTAGTTTAGTGATCTCACATGAGTTTGGGTTGATATCCACTCCAAAAAGGTTGTTTTCTATGATGTCTTTTTTACGCTCGAAAAGTTCTTTTTGACAAAGGTGGGTTTTGTCTTTGTCAAAATCAGGGCGTTTATACTCTAAAAACTGGCCTTTGTGATTTTGCACTAAAATTTCATCATTTTGCACGCTTAGGTAAAAGTCCTCTTCAAACAAACCAAGCTCATAATGCACCATAAGCATGGCATTTAAAGCTGAAACTAAAAAATGCCCACTTCCCACCGCAGGATCGCAAATGCGTATGGAATTTAGCAAGACTAGTTTTTGCTCTTGAGAAATTTTTTCTTGACGTAGCTGGGTTCTTAGCTCGCTTAGCTTGGTGGCATTTAGCTTAAAAGTATGGTTAAACTTATCTAGCACGACTTTTTCTATACTTGCTTTACACATATATGAAGTGATAAAGCTTGGGGTGTAAAAACTGCCTTCTTTGTAGCCATTTAGCTTTTCAAAGACATTTCCCAAAACGCTTGAGTTGATGAGTTCTTTTTGCTTGATGAGTTCTTCGCTTTGCTCATCTGCTCCAAAATCAAAGCTGTCTAAAAACTCAAACAAATACTCAAGCAAACCTACTTTGCCTTTTTTGCTTTTGCCTTTGTCATCTTTTAACTGCGTGTGTGGGTGGTACTCTAGTAAAGCGTCATTTTCTAAAGCGGCGATTTCTAGTGTGGTTTTTTCGATGGCTTGTTTTTCAAAAAGTGATGAATTTAAATAAGGCAAATAGCTAAATTTACTCTGCGCTCTTGTGTGCTTTTCTTTAGCTAAGATATCAAAGAAAAGATGTGAAAGGGTAGTAAAATTTGGAATTTTTTCATAGTTTAGAAATTTAAGGGTTTTATCATCATTAAATCTAACCAAATTTGACTCAATAAGCTTTAAAAATAAAATGCGGTTTAGCCAAAGTATGATGAATTTTAACACCTCTTCAAAGTCATGCTTTGGAAGCTTGCTCGCTATGAGATGATAAAGTGTACCTTGGGCTCGTTTGCTTTGCTCACTTTGTGTAATGATGAATTTAGAAAGCTGTTTGCTCTCGCTTAAACCTAGGATGTACAAAAGCTCTTTATAGAATGCGTTGTTTAGTGAGTTTGCGTCATTTGGGCTAAATTCATTTAGCAAAAAGTCTTTGTGGAAGGTTTTAAAAATGCTTGCTATGTTTTTGAAATTTGACTTTTGCTTGTCTTTTAAAAAGGCTAAATCGACGAAAAAGCCTTTTAAGCTTTCTTTGGAATTTTCTATGAGCTTGCTTGCTTCTTTGTAAAATTCATCGGTGTTGCCTTTAAAAAGTGAATTTGGACTTTGAAATTCTTCAAAAAGCTTTTTAAAGCTTGTGTTTTTATAAAAAAGTTCTTCAAACTCACTAGCTTTGAAAATGTAGAATTTATAAAAGTCTGTGATGATGATAAATTTCAAACTAAAGCTATGTTCTCTATTTCTAAAATAATACAAAATAGCTTCATGCAAGGCTTTGGAATTTGGCTTTGTATGGGTGATGAATTCTTTTGAGTTTGGCTTTTTAGCTTCGATGAGAACTTCTAAGTCTTTGCTAAGCTCATCTTTAACGATGGCTAAATCAATCTCGCTTTTGCCTTTTTGTTTGGTTTTGATGTGGGTTTTGAAATTTAGCGTGGTTAAAAATGGACTAAGTGCGTTAGCCACAAGATAGTCTTCATTTTCACTTTGTGAGCTTTCAAGCCTTTCTATATACTGCGTTAAAGCCTTGCTAAAAGTGTCAAATTCATTTTGTGTGATTTGCTTTTTGCGGTAGTAAGGGTTGAAAAAATCTTTTTCATTTAGCAAAGTAAAGTGCATTTTTAACCTTTATAAAGAATATTTTGTATTTTACTAAAATTTACTTTAAAGGATTGAAAAGACTTTATGAAAATATAAAAACAAATAAACCACTAATCAATAAAAAATTATTAGATAATATTTATTATTGCATTTTTTATATTTTTTATACTAAGAAAATTTTAATATTAAAGTTATACAATAAGTTTATATTAAAAATATCAAGGAGGCAAAATGGGAAAAATTTTAGTTTTCTGTTTGGTGCTTGTTTCTTTTGTTTGCGCTAAAAATGAATTTTTTACAAGTGAAGTAAGCTCACTTTACTTAAGCAAAAATGACACAAAAGCTGTTGGTAGATTGCTACCTACAAATCCTTTTAAAGTATTAAAAACTGATGGAAATAAAGTTTTAGTCAAGATCACAGGCTATGTTAATCCTGCTTCGCCTTCTGTGCTTTATTACAACGATAGTCAAAGAATCATAGTTGCTGCATTTTCTAAAAATACAAAACTTGATTTTAAAACTTATACTAAAAGCAAAAATGGAAAATGGGATAAAGCTACCATAGAAGTTTGGACTGACAAGAAAGATTTTGCAAAAAGCAACAAAGAAATGTTTATAAAAGCTAAAGAGCTTTATGCGAATAACTGCGGAATTTGTCATAGCGTTCATAAAGAAAGTGAATTTAGTGCTAATGGCTGGCCTGCTACTTTTAGATCAATGGTAAATAGAACAGGAATTGATAAAAAAGATCATTGGCTAGTGATACAGTATTTGCAAAAAAATGCAAAAGATTTTAAGGAGGTAAAATAAAATGGGACTTGATAGAAGAAAATTTTTAAAAATCGGAGCAGGGTTAAGCGTGTTGCCTTTAGCTCCTAGTTTAGCCATGAGTAAAAATATAGAAGTTTCTCAAATAAATTCTGGTTTAGTAAAAAATGGAAGTGTGATAACAGCAGCACATTGGGGAATTTTAAAACTTACCATTAAAGATGGTGTGGTAATTAAAAGTGAGCCATGGGAAAAAGTAACACAAATTGACAATCCTTTACAACACTATACAGCAGATATGATCTATAAATCACGCGTGAAATATCCTTATGTTAGAAAAAGCTATCTTGAAAATCCCGACAATCCAAAACCTGAACTTAGAGGAAAAGATGAATTTGTGCGTGTAAGTTATGATGAGGCTATAAAACTTATAGCAAAAGAACTTAAAAAAACAAGAGAGCAAAAAGGAACTCAAGCTATATTTGGTGGAAGTTATGGGTGGAAATCTAGCGGAAATATGCAAAATTGTAGAACACTACTTCATAGATTTTTAAACGTCACAGGTGGTTTTGTAGGGACTACCGGAGATTACTCAACCGGAGCTTCTCAAGTGATCATGCCTTATGTTGTAGGCTCTATTGAAGTATATGAACAGCAAACTTCATGGGAAAACATTTTAGAACATTCTAAAATAGTAGTTATTTGGGGTGCTAATCCTATCGCTACTTTAAGAATAGCTTGGACTTCAAACGACCAAAGGGGTTTGCAGTATTTTGAAAAATTAAAAAATAGTAAAATCAAGGTTATTTGTATAGATCCTATAAAAACCGAAACTACTAAATTTTTAAATGCACAATGGATCTCCCCAAGACCAAATACAGATGTTGCTATGATGATAGGCATGGCTAGTCATTTGATCGAAAAAAATAAAGTCAATTATGAATTTTTAGAAAATTATACAAGTGGTTTTGATAAGTTCAAAGCTTATTTAGATGGCAAGAATGATGGTATTAAAAAAGATGTAAAATGGGCAAGCAAAATTTGTGGGATTGATGAAAAAACCATTAAAACACTAGCTGAAAGCTTTTATGATAACCCTACCATGCTCATGAGTGGTTGGGGTATGCAAAGAGCTCATCATGGCGAACAACCTCATTGGATGTTAATAACCCTAGCTTCAATGATCGGACAAATTGGTACCAAAGGAGGTGGCTTTGGCTTAAGCTATCACTATAGCAATGGTGGGGTTCCATCATGCAAAGGTGGTGTTATAGGAGGTATTACAGCAGGAGCTGTGGGAATTTGGAAAAATGGGAAATTTAAGGGGCTACCAAAAGCAGGAGTTAGTCAAGGTGGTGCCGAATGGCTACAAAATGCTGCTAGTTATTCTTTTCCGTTAGCTAGAATAGCCGATGCTTTGTTAAATCCTGGAAAAGTTATAGACAATAATGGTTCTAAGATAACCTATCCTGATATTGACTTTATTTATTGGGCAGGTGGAAACCCATTAGTTCATCATCAAGATACAAACAATAATGTAAAAGCATGGCAAAAACCAAGAACTATAGTTGTAAATGAAATTTATTGGACTCCAACTGCCAAAATGGCAGATATTGTAATGCCTACTACAAGCTCTTACGAGCGAGATGATATTACCATGAGTGGTGATTATTCTAATATGAATATAGTTCCAATGAAGCAAGCAGTATTACCAATAGGCGAGAGCAAAGATGACTATGAAATTTTTGCTGATATTTGCAAAATATATGGAGATGATGTATTTAATGCTTATACAGAAAATGGTAAAAATGCAAAAGATTTTATCAAAGAATACTACAATAGCGCTTTAAAACAAACTCAAGCTTATGGGGATGTATTTGAACCAAAAATGCCAAGTTTTGAAGAATTTTGGGCTAAAAATGAGCCTATAACTTTTTCTCCAACTATAGAAAGTATGGAATGGGTGAGATTTTCTGAATTTATTGAAGATCCTATCTTAAATGCTCTAGGCACTGAATCAGGCTTGATAGAAATTTACTCAAAAACTATCGAAAAGTATAACTATAAAGACTGCAAAGCACATCCAATGTGGATGGAGCCGATAGAATGGCTAGGAAATGCTACTAAGGAAACACCTTTTCATCTACTAACTAATCATCCAACAAATAGACTCCACTCTCAAATGTGCCATACCTCATTGCGTGAAAAATATGCAGTAAATGATAGAGAACCTATCTTAATCAATCCTATTGATGCTAAAAAACTTGGAATCAAAAATGGCGATATTGTAAGAGTTTTCAATAAAAGAGGTCAAGTTCTCGCAGGTGCTGTGGTAACTAAAGATATTATGCCAAATGTTGTAAGATTATGCGAAGGTGGCTGGTATGATCCAAATGATGAAGGAATGTGCAAATACGGAAATGTAAATGTCTTAACTATTGATATGCCAACTTCTGAATTAGCAAACGGAAACATTTCTCATACAGGCTTAGTAAATATAGAAAAATATAAGGGATTACCGCCTAAAATAACAGCATTTACAGCTCCAAAAGGCGCTGTATAAACATTCTCTTTCTTAGAAGATAATTTCTTCTAAGAAACCGATTATCTACCAATACAATGACTTATTATAAACTTTATTATAAACAATATCACACATCACACTTTACAATACTATTTCAATATAAAACTAAAAAGTAAAAACTAAAAACAAAAATTTATTAAACTTACTATAAGCGTTTTAAAATTAAAAACAACCAAACTAATAAATTACTAAAAATAAAGAATAATAAAACCAAGTCAAATACCCAAACAACATAAAACTAAATAAATTTCTAAAAAGCATAAAAAATAAAAAAACTATAAATTAATTAAAAAACGCAATATAAGAAATATAAGAAATATAAGAAATATAAGAAATATAAGAAATATAAGAAATATAAGA
>NZ_JAKMTE010000040.1:0-1672 GCF_025773025.1 Campylobacter sp. CNRCH_2013_0855
TAGTTTCCATACATTAACTATCAAAGAGCATAATTACATTTGTAAAAGCAAACATTCATAGATAACTCCTTAGTTTTTAAAGATCTAGTTTCAAACTAGATCTTTAAAGATATGTCTATAACTACTTATATTAATACTATATAATCTAATATATTTTATATTGTTTTTATTTACTTTAAGAATTCTTATATAAAACTATGCTATAATACAAGCCATAGTTTTAATTTTAATAAGGAGAATTCTCATGAAACTAGTTAAACTTAGTTTAGTAGCAGCATTAGCTGCAGGTGCTTTTTCAGCAGCTAATGCTGTTTCACTTGAAGAAGCTATAAAAGATATTGAAGTATCAGGAATGATGAGATACAGATTTGAATCTGATAGATTAGAACAAGGAAATACTGTTTCTAATGGCTACAATGGTGCTAAAGAAAATAGACATAGATTTAAATCTCAAATCAACTTCAAAGCAGCTTTAGATGATAACTTCAAAGCTTTTGTACAATTCCAATATGACAATACAGGTGAGTTAGGTTTTAATAGTCCAACTGCTAAAGCTGAAACAAACACAGCTCAAGGTTTTGATGTTGAACAAGCATACTTAGAATACACTAACGAAGCTTATGCTACAAGCGTAATTTTCGGTAAAATGGAAGTTGGTTCAATTTGGACTGATGATGCTATCGGTACAGGTGCTAAAATCATCAACAACTCTATCGAAGGTTTAACTTTTGCAGGTTATTGGTTTGATAGCTTTAACGTTACAGATGATAGCGATTTTACAGGTTTAGGTATAGCTGATGCTTCTTTATATGGTGCTGCTGTATTAGGTGATTTTGATCCATTTGCTTTCCAATTATGGGCTGCTTATTCAAATAACTGGGCTTTCTTATATGCAGTAGATGCTAGCTATAAATTTAGCTTCAATGATGTAGCTAACTTCAAAATCCAAGCTCAGTATTTAGGTAACAACTTAGATAGTGACAAAGAAAAATTAGGCTTAGACAACAGCAACTTCTATGCTGCTCAATTACAAGGTCAAATTTCAGCATTTGATTTCCAAGCAGGTATAGTTGGTTATGGTGAAAAAGATAAAGCTAGCTTAGTAGTTTTAGAAGACAAAGGTAGAGTAATTGCTCCAGGTGAGCAAATTTTCTACTCTGAAGGTAGTGATTTAAGAGGTAGTACAGGTGAAAACTTCTTCTACTTTGCAGGTTTAGGTTATACTTTTGCTGAAACTGTAAGAGTAGGATTTGACTATATTGGCGGTAAATCTGAACAAGTTGGCTATGATATAGATAAAAATGAGTATATCGCAAGAGTATCTTATAAATACAGTCCAAAACTTACATTTAGTGGCTTCTATTCTTACTTAACTGAAGATTTAAATCAACAAGGTGTTGATGATAGAGATGATCAATTCATCAGACTTGAAGCTCTATACAAATTCTAATTATAAAAGCTAAGCCAAAAGGCTTAGCTTACTATATCTAAAATTATTTCTTCTTTTAATCCTTGTATTTTAATTTCTTTTATTTTTAATTCATTAGGTAGATTTTCAAGCAAAGCTCCTTTACTATGTATATTTTTACTTGCTAATACTCTTAGTATTTTACCCCTATAAGCCTTTGCAAAATGACTTAAAGTTTTGGAATTTTTTAAAAAAGTGAGAGTA
>NZ_JAKMTE010000041.1:0-1648 GCF_025773025.1 Campylobacter sp. CNRCH_2013_0855
TTTTATGATTACAAACATAACCGATAAGATAGCTATAATCACGCCAGCTATAATCCAATCTTGCATTATGTATCCTTTTTTATACTTAAGCAAAAAGTTGGTATTCTTTTTGCTAAAAAATAATTATTTTTATGTTTTAAAATTAATTATGTGTAGAATTATAATTCATTTTGAATTAATTGCAAAGTCAAATTATAAATAATAATTCAAATTGATTTAATTTGGCTTATAGTATCTTATATAATATAATTAAAAAAGGAATTAAAATGTCAGAAAATAAAGAAAATATTTCATATGAAAATTACGAAAAGAATTTAAAGCTACAGCTTGAAAGCAAAAGAAAGGATTTAGATATTCATTAACAAGTATAATTCCTGGACAATTTCAAACTATAAAATTATACATGTGGCTTTGCACTTTTATAATAGTTAGCGATATCACTATACTTAATAGTTATATAAAAACAACCCATATAGATTCATTTGCCATCATTCTCTTTGGTGTTTCAATTGTGTTTTTAGCGTATTGTGTCTTTTTTTCCCTACTTGCATTAAAAGCAAATAATACATTAGCTTTCCCACAAGATCAATATAAAAACATGTCTCAGTTTAATTCAGATAATTTAGAACATACAAATGGAATTAATGCTATGATATCTTCTATACTAGATGCCTTCAATGAAAATAACAGAATTATTAATAATATGAGTAAAGATATTAAGCTAATTTATTTTGTTCTTCTTGTGGGAGCTATGATATCTTTTTTTGCTATAATAGTAAGTGGTTCGCAAATCATAAAAGGAGAGATAAATATGTCAGAAAATCAAGAAAAAATAACAAAACCGCAACCACAGCCCGGAACTACCACACCTATCACTCCAAAAACTAGAGGGGATAAGCCTCAACAAGAAAAAAAATAATTTTTAAGGCGTAATTACGCCTTATTTAAAATAAAATATAATATCCAAAAAAGAAAAACACAAATATAAACCAATACTCCATTTTTAAACCATTAAAATATCATAATATAAATTTAATCTGAAACTTGGCATACTTTATGCTTGGGTTTTAGTAAACGATTTATTTTTTTATATTGTTGGTAATATTATAATTCATTTTGAATTAATTGTCAAGTCAAATTATTTTTTTAAGGCATCAATCATGGATTACGAGCAAACAATTAAAGTATTAAAAAAATTTGCTGATGTGGATACCATAAAAGAATTAAGTGATATACTTAATGTAAACTATGTCACTTTTAACACATGGGCTACTAGAAAAGAAATTCCTCTTAAGAGAATTAAAGAATTCTCGGAAAAACTTGGAATAGATATGAATTTAATTACAAATCCTAAAATGGATAATTACAAAGAATTAGTAGAAGAAATGAAAACTTTTTTTAACGTAAAAAGTTTAGAAGAAGTAGCTGAAAAATTAGGATATAAAAAAAATAACGCAAACAATTGGCGTAACAATAAACAACTTTCTGCTCAAGCGCTTAAGAAATATTACGATTTAAAAAACAACAAAAAACATATAATTAAAACAAGCAATATAGAAAATATAATTAAAATCAGATATTTTCCTAATGTTTACGCTAGTGCAGGTTTTGGCAACGATAACAGCGATGAAAACTTTCAAACTATATA
>NZ_JAKMTE010000042.1:0-1548 GCF_025773025.1 Campylobacter sp. CNRCH_2013_0855
TACAAATGATTTTGATTTATCAAATATTCTAGCTTATCTTAGCGGAACCTTAGGATTAAGAAGTTATTTATATGATAGTAAAGTTTTTAACCACTGTAGTTACTATAAAATATTTCAAGAAAATATAAACAAAATAGATCATGATTTAGAACAAATTTTAAATCTTTTATACAGTGCTTTAGGATTTAATATTGATAGATATTTTGATATCATGCAAAAATATATTCTAAATATACCCAAAATGATTGCTCATCCTCCTTTGAAAAATTTAATCCAACAAAGAAAAAAGAAAAATACTAATGCCATTATCGTTGCAAGTGGACCTAGTCTTATAAAACAACTTCCTTTGTTAAAAGAGAATGCAGATAAAGCAACTATCATTTGTGTTGATGGAAGTTACCCCATACTTGCACAACATGATATAAAACCTGACTATGTTGTATGTTTAGAACAAAATGATTTATCTAGTGAATTTTTTAATAATAATTTTGGATTTTTTGATAAAGATATTTTATTTATAATCTCAGATTCAGCACATGTTAAAACTCTGCAATATCTTGAATCCAACAATAGAAATTATATACTTATTTCAAAAAATACACTTTTACATAAAAATTTTTTACACCTGCAAGATTTTGGAACTCTTGGGGGATTAAATGTATCAACTATGGCATATAGCCTAGCATTAAAACTTGAACACAAAAACATTATACTCATAGGGCAAGATTTAGCTTATGATAAGAATTTAAATTCCCATCCAAAAGAATTTTTACACGGTAGTAATCTAGACACAAATCGCTATGAGATAGTAAAAACTACAGCCTACGGTGGCAATGGTGAAGTTTATACTCATGGGGCTTGGAATACTTATAGGCAAAATTTTGAATTTCTTATACAAGAAGCTTTAAAAAAAGGCGTTATTACGTTCAATTGCACAGAAGGTGGCTCAAGAATCAACTATGCTAAAGAAGAAACTTTTGCAACTATTTGCAAAAGTTTACTTTTAGAAAAAAAACAAACTCTTTTTGAACCTTTATGTTGTCTAAACACACAAGAGCAACTTAATCTTGCAAAAAACACATATGATTCCTTGCTTAAAATCATATCACTAGCCAATCAAAAAACCACGCAATGTAAAGAGATTTTAAAACCTATTTTAAAACTCATAAAGCAAACAAGCCATCAAATTGATCTTGAAAAAATAGATTTTAAAAAATTATTAAGCATCAATGAAAACATACATAAAATTAAAGAATTTTTAGAAGATGATGATATGCTTATTTTTAACGAAGCACTAACAAGCGCACTAGCTTCTAAAGAAGTTACATTGGCTAAAATTTCAATGATGAGTGCTCACACACAAGAAGAAAAGAAAATTCGTATGGTTATGTGGGTAATTAAACATGAAGAATGGTTAACAACAGTTATTGATACCTTGGAAAAACAGACTAAAACTATGAGTGACTCTTTAATAAATCTAAAAAAATTTATAGAAGGTCTCTCATGAACACCTATGAAGCTAACTTTAATAAAAACTTAGGAGCATTG
>NZ_JAKMTE010000043.1:0-1438 GCF_025773025.1 Campylobacter sp. CNRCH_2013_0855
TTTTCCATTTTTACTCCTTTTTATAATATTTTCAAGCATATCTATACCCCTTTGAAGTATTTGTTTTTCTTCTGTTGTTCTTGATTTAAGCTCATTAGTGTTTTTTGAGCAAATATCGTAAAATACAAAATCAATGCGTTTATAAAGTTTGATTTTTTTCTTGTATTCACATCTTAAGTCATTTTTGATACTTTCTTTGTTTCTTTCAAACAAATCTATAGCAAAAGGATTATCAAAATAAAAACACAGCATTCTTTCATTTGCACTATTGATAATCCTTGCTTCTTTCAAACTATATTTTAAGTCATTTTTTAAACATGCACGAGCTATTTCATTAGCCTCAATTATATGTGTTATGATACTCATGCAACATCCTTTAATGCGTATGGTTTTATATCTTTTGTCCATCTTGGATTGATTAAATATTTTGTTTGTTTAATAAGTAATAATTCTTTTGTAAAGCTATATGTTTTACCTAGTAAAGCTATAAAATCATATATAAAATCTAAAGCATCATGAATGTGTTTATGCTGTATGTATTTTAAAAATTTATAGTTTAGTTTGAAAGTTAATTCTAATCTTTTCCAGTCTTTAAATTCTTCTTTGATTTTTTCTTTGTGATAACTAGTCTGCTTTTCATACTTATCATAAATCAAAATTCTATCAAGATCAAAAAACTTACTATGCACCCCATTTACATAAAGAGATTTTTTATAAAAAACCATTTCGCCTTTGATTTTTTTATTTAAAGACAACTCATGCAAATGTTCTTCATATTTTCTCATAGAAGCACTTTCATCACAAAAATCACAAGCTATATCAAAACTATAAGCCTTAAACCTCTTAACCATTTTACTTAACACCTTATACACATCAGCTACCACACTTTTGCTAGGCTGAAAAAGACCGTTAAACTGTACTTCTACATAAAAGTCTTTTTTCTTTTTATTTTTTCTAGCAACTTCATGGGTGTCTTTTGAATTTTCTATCACTATTATGGTATTTGATAAACTTTTATTTCTAGGTTTGATGTTTATATACCTAACCTTAAACTCATAAAACTTATCTTTTGTTTTGATATTTTTAAACTTCTCTTTTGTGTATTTTTCTATAGCTTTATTGCGGTTTGTTTTTCTAAGCTTTGTATATAAATCATGTTTTTTAAGAAATTTATAAAATGCAAATTTTGGGATTACAAATTTGATACTATCATAGCCTATGTTTTGCATTTTATTCCTTTCTTTTTTTGTTATTTTGCTACCTTATCAAAACCTTTTTTCATAACTAAAGATTTTGAATTTGCCTTTGTAAGTTTAAATCCTTTTGAGCTAAGCTCACTTATTAAACTTTCTATTTCTCTTGCTTTTTTAAATGCATCATTTTCTTTTTGTATGGGCTTAAAATTCATTACTATCCTTTCAATAATTCTTTTGCTTTT
>NZ_JAKMTE010000044.1:0-1250 GCF_025773025.1 Campylobacter sp. CNRCH_2013_0855
GGTAGCTTTGTCCTTCTGTTGTAGGTATAATTTCAGGTTTAACATAATTACCATTTTTTTCAGCTATCCATAGAGGATTTTTGATTTTTTTAACCTCTTCTTCTAAATTTTCAATACTTGTAGGTATATATTTTGGAATGAGTTTGTTACCTTTTTTGTTAAAAATGATTTTACCTAAATAAATGCCAAATTTGGGATTATAAAATTTATCAAGTTCACTATCTATTAAGTATCCAATTGACCAATAATTTTTTTCACTAGGACATATATTATTAAAACATTTTATATTAGTATTTACACCTAAATAAAATGCATTTGGTTCTTTTCTGGTTTGTAAAAATTGTTCATATTTTTTTTTATTTGGTAATGGTCCTATGTTATTATTCATTATATTATCCTTGTTTTTTCCCTAAATTTTCCAGCAACAATCCTAGCATCCCTTTCACTTGGTTGTATAAAATATAAAGGAGAATCTGTTAAATTCTTTTTTTTATCTTTTATAGCTACAATCTTTTTTCTACTTTCATAGTAGGTTTTATTTATAAAACATTTTTGTGTTCCATATTCTACACTATCAAAAAGCAAACATTTTTTATTGTAAGCATTAAAAATATCATGATAATTCCATTGTATATACAAATTTACTGTGTTTAAAAAAAGTAACCTTTCTAAGCTATTGTTGGAGTTGATATTTATATGACTAACATAAAAATGTCTAAATTCATGTATGATGGTATCGATGAAATCAATAAAATACGTTTTTGGGTTTAAACTCAAAATATTATTTGTAAAATCATAGGTTCCAGAATCCCCGTTATTGGGATTATTTGTAATTATAGGTAAATCTTTTTCATTTATATTTAATCTTTTGGCAAAGTTTTTTAAAAAATCTTCTATAATTTCTATATGAATGTTTTCATTTTGAATTTTTTTTTCAAAGGTAAGCTTATAAATGGGAGTTTGATTATAAATTTCTGAGGCAGTTGTATAAAATTTCTCTCTTTTTTTTATGTATTCATTTCCATCTTTTACGCTTTTTATAAATTTTTCATTCGCTAAATCAAACCTATAATAAATATAAGCGATTTTTCCGGCAAGTTGAGGGTAGGTTTTAAAAAAGATATTATCATTTGTTTTATTTTTCTCTTGTAATTTACAACAAATTTTTAAAAAATCTATAGCTTCTAATACGCTAAAAATACAATTTGTATAAATAATGTCTTTTGCTAAATTGCTGTTGTTTGTGTTAT
>NZ_JAKMTE010000045.1:0-1238 GCF_025773025.1 Campylobacter sp. CNRCH_2013_0855
AGCCACTTCATCTTAGAAAACAAAGATAAAAATAAAAAGCTTATATTTTTTGACAATGCTTCATCTATGTCAAATCTTTTGCATCTTTATGAGAACAATTGTGATATATTTGTTAAAGATGAGTCATTAATCGATATAGCTTTATTAGAACAAAACTATGATCTAGATTTTAATAAACTAAAAACAAGAGTATTTTTTTATGAAAAACTTCTTTTAGGCGCAAAGGAAGATGAAATTTTTTCTTTCAATGATGAAAAAATAAATTATTATCTTAAATATGATGAGAATAATTTATATGCTTTAAAAGATTTAAACATTACTTATGATTATTATCATTGTAAGATTAAAAACTATGTTTTAGCTAAAAATAGTTTAAATATAAAATTAGAACCTAAAAAGATAAGCAAGCACTATGCTTATGATGATTTAAACCATCAAGATCTAAATTTAACCCACAATAACACTAGTATTATAAACAACACTGCTACTTCAAATTACATCAGCCTTATCATACAAGATGAACATGGCAAGGCTATTGATAATGCTAGCATTAGTATAAAAGGGTATGATCATGAAAAACTAATCAAGCAAAGCATATTAAAATTAAAAACTAATAAAGAAGGTAAGATAAGATTTGATAGAGAAAAAGACTTCAGTAATTGTCATAGTTTTAAAGTTAGATTAGAAGATAATAAAGCTTATTTAGCCAAACCCTTACAAGATAGCAAAAGAATATTTAATAATTATATCAATCATAAAATAGGACTTATACTTAGGTTTAAAAATAAAGATTATTTTAAATATGATGGTTTTTATTTATATCATTTTAAAGGAAAAGATTTAATAGCTTCTTATATGGCAAGAAGTGGAGTAGCTAAAGCTGATAATTTAAAACCATCAAATAAACAAATTGCTTTTAGTTTTTATCAAGATATAAAAGATAAAACTACCAAGAAAAAAGCATATTTTTATTATGATGATGAAAGTATTAAAGATAAATTTGGAAGCTTACCTGAAGGAAAGTATTATTTTAAAATCAATGAGATTAATTACAACAAACAACCTGATTTTTTAAAAGATTATCCTTTTAGCATAGGTAAGGCTTGGGGAAAGTATTGTGTTAGATTATACACAGATAAAGAATGCTCTAAAAGTTTTAAAGAAATAGAAATTTCAAATCCAAATGATGAAAAAGGAAAAAGCAAGAATAAAGAAAGTATGAGTAAGGGGGATTTGTA
>NZ_JAKMTE010000046.1:0-1237 GCF_025773025.1 Campylobacter sp. CNRCH_2013_0855
GTTTGGATTTTTTTGAGTGGGGATAAGTTGTAATTAATCATAAATCTTATAATTACAAGAGCTACTGCTAAACTTATAGTACCTATGATAATTTGCTTAATTAAAGCTTGATTTACAGGATCATTATAAATTTTTTCATCTGCTATAACACAAACATTATAACCTGTTGAAGATTCTTGACAAATTACAGCTTTGCGAGGTGTATTACCATCTTTTATCAGCATAGGTTCTTTTGAGAGTTCTCCTGCTTTTCCTTCTGTAGTTGCAAGATATGTTTTTGCAATTTCTTGGCTTAAGCTATTTTTTGTCAGAAGTGCTTCAGAGGATTCATGAAATAAAATTGTTCCATCATCGTCTAAAACTACGGTATAGCCACTTTGAGATCTTCCCATAGCTAATACATTATCCGAAAAAGTATTTAAATCATAATTTCCACCAACTGCACCTATAAATTTTCCATTTACAACTATAGGATAAGAAAAAGATAAAGAAGGGGCTTTTAAGCTAGGAGCAATGTATGGTTTTGATATAACAACTTTATCTTCTCCAGATGCAACATTTGTATACCAGCTTCTAGTTCTTGGATCATAACCATCAGATGGCATTTGATGATTGCCGTTTGAACGTATCATTGCACCATTTTTAGCAAGACCTACATATAAAACATCAAATCGACTTGCTTCTTTTGCGGTTCTAACTATGGTATAAATTTCCTCCAAACTTGCATTAGGATTTTTTTGGATTTCAGATGCTACAGCCTTTATAGCATCGCTTCTTGAGGCAGTGTAATCATCGAAATTTTTTAATACATCTTGTATTGTTTTTACTTGAATATCATTGATGAGTTTTTGCACATCATGCTTTACTTCAGAATAGTTAAAGGCATTTGCTATAAGTAAAATCGCGATAATAGCTAAAAAAACAAAGAAAGTTAATTTTCCTGTTAAACTTTGTGTAAGATTTTTCATTAAAACATCCTTGTAAAAAGATTATTATGATTATGGGAGTTGAATTATCTTATATTATTTTTAATAAAAAATTGTAATATTTAAATATGAAAAAATTATTTTTTAATAAAAAAATTATGAAAAATAATAAGAAATAAAATATATAGCATTATGGATATTAAAATTAATGCAAGCCAAACTTCTAAAAGTCTGGCTTAGTATTAAAACTTCTTCTTCCTAGCATCTTCTAAGATATCATTAGCTATTTGATTTACATTGTCTGCAACTAT
>NZ_JAKMTE010000047.1:0-1121 GCF_025773025.1 Campylobacter sp. CNRCH_2013_0855
TACCAAGCGATACTAAATACTTAAAACAATGGCTCGATTTAAATTTAATAGCAAATTTTAATGATGCTTATAATTTTTTATTATCTACAATTTTGCACATAGAACAATTTTCAATAAAAAAACTAAAATCCTACCCTCAACTTGTCGGAAAAATCGCTTATATTTATTATAGGTTTGATTTAGCGAAAATATACTTCCAAGTCAAACCAACAAAGAATATACAAATAAAATATGGGGATTATTTTCAAGATATAATTTACTATGAAAATACAATTAAAAAGACAACACAAAAATACAACTATGATCCCAATAAAAATTATCCTATTGCGTATTGGGAAAAATTAATTAAAGAAATCTACAATCAATTTAAATTAAATATAAAAACAGAATTTATCTCATCAAATGATAATAGCCTATTTGGTTTTTATAATCAAGACAAAGCTATTATTGAAATCAATATAAACAATATAGAAAATACAGAGGAAATGTTAAAAACTATTATACACGAAATACGACACGCATACATACACCAAAAAAAGCCAAATAATGATGTCTTGCAACACTATATTTATTATAGTAATCAATATATTTATTTTAATAAAACAGAACAAAAATTTGGAAATAAAACAACACCAGATATTTATTTTTTTCAGCCAAGCGAAGCAGAAGCTAGAGCAATAGAAGAAAGTATCATCAAGGAGTTATGATGAGATACAAGGAACCAGATACAAAAAAACACGAACAATTTTTACAAACTAGAAAAGAACCAAATGCACTTTATTTAGGTGTAAATACTAATATAAAATGTTTTAACAATATATGTCCTAGTGAAAAAAATTATTGGTATTTTTTCAACCATATTGATTTAGAAAACAAAATCAACATTACATATAATCCCAAATTTGGCATTTATTTAGGTAAAATCATTTTTAACAAAAAAGGTAACAAACTCATTCCAAAATATATACCTACAAGCATTGAAAATTTAGAAGAAGAGATTAAAAAAATCAAAAATCCTCTATGGATAGCTGAAAAAAATGATAATTATGTTAAACCTGAAGTGATTTTTTTTGAAGATACTATTCTTGGTAAAAAAATAAAAACAACTAGAGGCAATTACT
>NZ_JAKMTE010000048.1:0-1080 GCF_025773025.1 Campylobacter sp. CNRCH_2013_0855
TATAGATAATCAAAATAATCTAAAAGAACTATCTATGAAAATTGTATCTTTACATAAAGCTATAGAGCATGCAGAGTATGAAAGAAGTGCTTTAAATTCAACCATTAAAGAGTATAAAGAAGATTTAAAAACAGCTATAAGAGAGCTTGAGCAAATGAAAGAACCTAATCTTTTTAATCAAGAAAATAAAGAGGAATGAAATGTATACACCTAAATTATTTAATGATCACTTTCAAAACTACAAAAGGTATCATATACCAAAAGCACAGCTTGTAATAGCTGATATACCTTATAATCTTGGAAATAATGCTTATGCGAGCAGTCCTGAGTGGTATATAGGTGGTGATAATAAAAACGGCGAGAGTAAAAAAGCTAACAAGTCTTTTTTTGATACTGATCATAATTTTAATGTTAATGAATTTATGCACTTTTGTAGCACTATGTTAATTAAAGAGCCAAAAGAATGTGGCAAAGCACCATGTATGATAGTTTTTTGCTCTTTTGAGCAACAGTTCATGTTAATAAATGTGGCAAAAAAGTATGGTTTTAAACACTACATTAATTTAGTCTTTAGAAAGCAAAATTCTTCTCAAGTTTTAAAAGCAAATATGAGAATAGTTGGAAATTGTGAATACGCATTGCTTTTCTATAGAGAAAAACTTCCAAAATTTAACAATGATGGAAAAATGATTATGAATTGCTTTGAGTGGGTAAAAGATAAAGATATTAACAAAATACATCCTACCCAAAAGCCTGTAAAACTTTTAGAAAGATTGATTAGCATTTTTACTGATGCTGGGGATGTGGTTATAGACCCTTGTGCTGGGAGTGGAAGCACATTGGTTGCTAGTGCAAATCTTAACCGCAAGGCTTATGGATTTGAAATTAAAAAAGATTTTTTTAAAAGTGCAAATGAGATTATGTTTAAACATGTAGAAAGAAGTTTGTTTGCATGATTAGAAAATAACAAAATAATATAGGTGAAACAAAACGAAGACTTGATGATTTAATAAATTATAATTATCAGATTTTAAAAGATAAATTCAATAAAAGATTAAATATAAAGGAGACAAAATGCTG
>NZ_JAKMTE010000049.1:0-868 GCF_025773025.1 Campylobacter sp. CNRCH_2013_0855
ATGGAAGATGGTTTACAGATAGGCTAATTAAAGAAAGGATAAACAATGCAAAAAATACTTCAAATTGATTTAGAAAAAAGAAAAGCTTTAGAGAATTTAAAAAATCTAAGCTTATTGGGTTTTGGTGGAGTTATGTTATTTAATCTAAATAAAGATGATTTGATTAAAGATAATGATATTTTTTCTATGCATAATATGAATCATTTTTTACAACTTAGTTTAGATCAATTTTATATACCTAATGCTTTTTTAAATATTTTAGAATTTTTACATATTAAAAAACATATTGATATAAAAGAATCTTTTCATATCAATATCTTAATCAATAGTGATACACTTTATAAAAATCCTTTATTGCAATATAATACAAATAGAACAATTTCTAAAGATGAAAATATCATTTATGCTTTAAAAAATACTTCTAGTATAAATCAAGCTTTTAAAAACTTAAAACAATTACAAGAAGTATTATTAAAAGAAAATATATTTTTAAATTTTATAGACTTAAATAGTAAAGAAAGCCTTTTAAGTTTTTATAATCAAATATTAAGCAATCATCATCTTAAAGATTATTTTTATATAAAAAATAATCAATTTTTTATTAAAGAAGATATAAAAAATAAAATTATATTTCACAATATCAATTCTTCTTCTATTATAAGTAATTATCTTAGCTTGTTAAATGATTTTAATACTTTAAGTAAGATAGAACTTATAAATATATTAGAAAGTTTAAGTTTATACAATCTTTCAACTTTAATGCAAACTATACAAAAAAGATACTTAAAACTAGAATATAACTTAAAAAGCTTTGATAAAGATAGTATCTTTTTATCTAATATGATTATGAATGTGAGGTTGAAGTAGG
>NZ_JAKMTE010000005.1:0-117317 GCF_025773025.1 Campylobacter sp. CNRCH_2013_0855
TCTTTTGTTTTTTGGATGGTTGGATATTTGACTTGGTTGATTTATGTTTTATTTCTATATCTTTAGTAATTTAATTGGCTTGATTGTTTTAATTTTTCAATTTTAAATTGCTTATAGTAAATTTGTTTTTTAGTATTTAGTGGTTTTTATATTTTTAGTTGGTGATGGATTTTTTGGCGAGGTAGTAGAGCTGGTTAGTAGTAATACTTTAATTTAATGTTTGAATCAATTGCGGATGATAGGTTTTAGTTTTTATTTGATTTTTTTATTGATTTGCTGAATTATATTTTTATATATTTATTGGAAATTTAGTTTTATATTTAGTTTTTCTTTTTTTAGCTATTGGGTTGAACGGTAGAGTACGTTTTATTGTGAAATTTTTAATTAATCTGTAGCTTTAAGATTGGATAGAATGTTTACTAAGAATTAGATGGTTTGGTTGTTTTAGTATATTGTAGATTGAAAGGGTATTTAGAGTGTTGTGCGGTTTTTAGTTTTAGGTTGATATAAAGATTGAATAGATTAATTTAATTTATTGGCATAATAAAGGTGTTAATATGGTGGTGTTATTTAAGAGGTATATTGTAGTTTTTTAGTTAGGTTGGATAGTTTAATGTTTGTAATAAGGTAATTGTTAATGGTTAAAAATTAGTGTTTTATATATCTTATGCTTTTTTGTTTTTATTATTAATAGTACTTGAAATTATTTATTAAAGGTTTGATCTAGTATAAGTGGAGTAGGTTGGTAGGGTGTTTTTTGGTAAATAAAAAAAGGTTTTTGATATAATAATACTATCATAAGGGTGCATGATGTTAGATAATAAGTATGATGATAATATTTTTTTTGATAAATATGCTTTAATGTTAAGATCTAAAGCAGGATTGGATGGTGCTGGCGAATGGGAGGATTTTAAAGCGTGTTTGCCAAGTTTAAAAGATAAAATTGTATTAGACTTAGGTTGTGGATATGGGTGGCATAGTGTTTATGCTTTAGAAAATGGTGCTAAAAAAGTTATTGCTGTTGATTTATCTTTAAGAATGTTAGAAAAAGCAAAGATTAAAACAAAAAAATATAAAAATAAAATATCCTTTTATAGAAATTCTTGTGAAGAAATAGATAAAATCATTAATTTACAAAATATAAAATTTGATATAGTTATTAGTTCTTTAGTTTTTCACTATATAAAAGATTATGAAAAATTAATTTTTAACATCTCAAATCTTCTTAATGAAAATGGTAGTTTGGTTTTTAGTGTTGAGCATCCTGTTTTTACCGCAAATATTTCTCAAGATTTTATATATGATAATTATGGGGATATTCAATGTTTTCCTATTAAAAATTATTTTTACGAAAATAAAAATAAATATAATTTTTTAGGCGAGGATGTAGTTAAATACCACCGTACTTTAACAAGTTATATATCTACTTTATTGCAAAATAATTTTAAAATAACTAATATTATTGAACCAAAACCTTCTGATAAAATTATCAATCTTTTTCCTGAATTTAAAAACGAATTTAAAAAAGAATGGCATAGGCCTATGATGTTGATAATATCTTGCGTGAAAGAGTAGCTTGAATTTAGTTGTAGATAATTTAAGATTTTTTTTAAAAAATAATAATGTATTTTTAAGTGGTGGTGCAGGTGTTGGTAAGTCTTTTTTAACTATGGAGCTTATAAGATCTTATAGAGTTCAAGGAAAAATCGTCGTTGTGTTGGGTTCTACTGCACTTAGCGCTTTTAATATAGGCGGGGTTACTTTACATAGTTTTTTTGCTTTTAAAAGATGTCAAAATTATGATGAGTTATATTATGAAGATAGAAAGCAAAAAGATAAACTAGAAAAATTAAAGAGAATTTTAAAACAATGTGATTTGTTGGTTATTGATGAAATCTCTATGGTGAGTGCTTCATTGATGGAAATGATTTATTATAGATTATCAAGAAGTGGTTTTAATGGTAAAATTTTATTAGTTGGAGATTTTTTTCAACTTCCACCTGTGATTAATTATAGAGAAAATCAAATTCAAGGCACTTTATTTCAAAATACTTTATATGCTTTTTCTTCGCAAGCTTGGAATGATCTTAAATTTATTAATCTAAAACTTAGCGTTACAAAAAGAACTTTAGATAAGCAATTTTATGAATATTTGTTTTTTCTTAGAATGGGTGAAGTAAATAAAGAAATGCTAAATTTCTTTAAAAAAATGTTAATTAGTTCAAAAAATTTACTTGAATATATGGATGAGTATACTTTATTGTGTGCTACAAATAAAAAAACTAATTATATTAATACTGAAAAATTAAATCTTTTACAAGGCAAAGAAAGTGTATTTAAGGCAAAAGCTGAAAAACTAGATTCTACATTAGATGATAAAACTTACGAGCAGTGGATTAATGGGCTCAATTCTTTGGATGAATTAAAATTAAAAATAGGCGCTAAAATTATTTTTTGTGTGAATAATAAAGAAGAAAATTATTATAATGGAGAGCAGGGTGTTGTTTTATATTTTATAAAAGATAAAGAGCAAGAATATATTCTAATAGAAAAAAATAACGGTGAAAGATTGAGGTTAAAACCATATGAATATACCTTAGAAGAGTATGAGTTAGACAAAGATGAAAAACTAGAAGTTAAGATAAAAGCTAAATTTGTTCAATTTCCTATAAAACTAGCTTATGCTATAACAATCCATAAATCTCAAGGTATGAGTATAGATAAATTAATATGTGATATTGATGGAATTTTTGAAAAAGGACAATTATATGTATGTTTATCAAGAGCCATTAATCCAAGTAATTTAAAAATCGTATATAATTATAAAATACCTTTTGAGGATTATTTTTTAAAAATTTTAAAATTTGATAAAGAGGTAAAACGATTTTATCTACAAGAAAAATTTATAAATTTAGAAGAAAATGAGGAGTGATTATGAGATGGGTAGTAATTTTATTTTTTTCTTTTTGCGGTATTTATGCTAATTCTTTAAGCATAGAAGATTTTAGAACAGATTTATATTCAAAGGTTGGAAATAACACTCTAAAAAAGATTGAAATGACTTTAGATTTTGAGGGAGAAAATTTAGAACAAAAGAAAATTATAGATGCTTTAAATACTATTGTATCTAGTTATTTTTATGAAGATTTATTCACAGAAGTGGGAAAAAACAATTTCAAAGAAACTTTGCTTAAATTTAGCAATAAAAAATATAAAACCCAAATAAAAAATATTTACATTCTAAAAATTAATTCAGTGAGTCAATTTGATATAGAAGAGTTGAAGCGTTTTGTAAAAGATTTAGAAAAAAAGGAAGAAGATTCAAAAGAAACCGCTAAGCAAGAAGAAAATCAAAATATTCTTAAAGTTACCAAAACTTTAGATCAAAATAACACCCAGCCAAAAGATATGAATGCTACTCAAATAAGTAGTGTTAAAGATGGCAATATAAGTTTCAATCAAGATGTTAATACAAGCAAAGAAGCCATGGATATGATTTTAAAAACTATGGAAAATACACAAATGCAAATGTTAGCACCAAGTAAAGAACAAGATTTGTTTAAGGAGATACCATTTTGATTATTGGATTATATCAAAATGACTTGGGATTTTTGGTATAAAAATATTTTCGTTAATATTTTGATCAAATTTTTGGTTGTAAAAATAAATACTGACCAAATTTCCTAATTCATCTTTATAAGAAATACTGTTAAGGCTACCGTTTTCTAGTTTGATATTATATGTGATATTTTCGTATTTTGCCTCATAGCTTTCGTGAGATATTAATTTTGCATTTTTAAAAATTGCTTGAAGATTTGGTAAATTTTGCAATTGTGTATAAACGGCTTGTTCTAATTCAGGTTCTATGATAATAACTTCTTTATGATTGATATAAATTTGCTTTTTATTTGGTTTGGTGTAATTCCAAAAGGCTTTATTTTGAGTAATGATAAAATTTCCTTTATAATTTAGCGAAGAATTATTACTTTGCACTTTTTGCTCAAAATCACTGCTAAAATTTTTAAAATTTATATCAAAAGCAAAAATATTATAAGCAAATATCATTAAAAATATAAAATATTTCATAATTATCCTTTAAAATTTAACAAATTATATAAAATTTATGCAAATAAAACTTTTATATAGTTCTAATTAAAATCAAGGTATAATCTAGCATATATTTTTGTAATTAAAGGTAAAAAAATGTTTTCTAGCGTATTTAAAGCAATATTTGGCACAAAAAACGATCGAGAAGTAAAAAAATATTTAAAGAGAGTTGCACAAATTAATGCTTTAGAGTCAAAATACCAAAATTTAAGTGATGATGAATTAAAACAAAATTTTATAGATTTCAAAACACAAATTCAAAAAGAAGAAAAAACTTTAGATCAAATATTAAATGATGTTTTTGCAATAGTTAGAGAAGTAGGAAAAAGAACGCTTAATATGCGTCATTTTGATGTGCAATTAATCGGTGGTATGGTTTTGCATGAGGGAAAAATCGCTGAAATGAAAACTGGGGAAGGTAAAACCTTGGTTGCAACTTTACCTGTTGTATTAAATGCTATGAGTGGCAAGGGTGTACATGTAGTTACTGTAAATGATTATCTAGCCAAAAGAGATGCAGAGCAAATGAGTGCTATTTATAATTTTTTAGGTTTTAGTGTGGGGGTGATACTTTCAGAGCAAAATAGCGATGAGGCGCATAAAAAAGCTTATGAGTGTGATATAACTTATGGTACAAATAATGAATTTGGCTTTGATTATTTGCGCGATAATATGAAATTTTCAAAACTTGAAAAAGTGCAAAGAGAACATAATTTTGTTATAGTTGATGAAGTAGATAGTATTTTAATAGATGAAGCAAGAACTCCGCTTATTATAAGTGGGCCTACAAATAGAACTTTAGATGGTTATATTAAAGCAAATGAAGTAGCAAAACAGATGCAAAAAGGTCAAGCAGCTGCTACTCCTCAAGAATTACCAAGTGGTGATTTTATTGTTGATGAGAAAAATAGGACTATTATGATTACAGAGGCTGGAATTTCTAAGGCAGAAAAATTATTCGGAGTAGAAAATTTATATAGCTTAGATAATGCAATATTAGCCCATCAGCTTGATCAGGCTTTAAAAGCACATAATTTATTTGAAAAAGATGTACATTATGTATTAAGAGATAAAGAAGTTGTAATTGTTGATGAATTTACAGGAAGGTTAAGTGAAGGAAGACGTTTTAGCGATGGTTTGCACCAAGCATTAGAGGCTAAAGAAGGAGTAAAAATTCAAGAAGAAAGTCAAACTTTAGCAGATATTACTTTCCAAAATTATTTCAGAATGTATAAAAAATTAGCAGGTATGACAGGTACTGCACAAACTGAAGCAACGGAATTTTCTCAAATTTATAATTTAGACGTAGTGTCTATACCTACAAATATACCGGTTGCAAGAATAGATAAAGATGATTTAATTTATAAAACTCAAGAAGAAAAATTTAAAGCAGTTATTGAAGAGATAAAAAAAGCAAATGCAAAAGGTCAGCCGGTTTTAGTAGGAACTGCAAGTATTGAAAGAAGTGAAGTATTTCATAATATGCTTGTAAAAGAACGCATTCCTCATCATGTGCTTAATGCTAAAAATCATGAGCAAGAAGCTTTGATTATTCAAGATGCGGGTAAAAAAGGTGCAGTGACTATAGCTACTAATATGGCAGGTCGTGGGGTTGATATAAAAATAGATGATGAAATAAGAGCTTTGGGAGGGCTTTATATTATAGGAACTGAACGCCATGAAAGTAGAAGAATAGATAATCAACTTCGTGGTCGTGCAGGACGTCAAGGTGATCCTGGTGTAAGTAGATTTTACTTAAGTCTAGAGGATAATCTTTTAAGAATTTTTGGTGGTGATCGCATTAAAAATATCATGGAAAGATTAGGTATAGAAGAGGGTGAGCATATAGAAAGTCGTATTGTTACAAGAGCTGTTGAGAATGCGCAAAAAAAAGTTGAAAGCTTACATTTTGAAAGCAGAAAACACTTGCTTGAATATGATGATGTGGCGAATGAGCAAAGAAAGACTATTTATAATTATAGAAATGAATTATTAGATGAAGAATTTGACTTGCAAGATAAAATTTTAAAAAATATTGTTGAGTATAGTAATCACTTAGTAAGCCAAATTTATTTAAATGCAGAACTTGAAGATGACGTTAAGCATTTTGAAAGCTTAAAGCAAAAAGTAAGTTATGAGTGTAATCTTGAGCTTAGCGAAGCTGATTTTAAAGATTTAGGTGTAATTGAAGCAGAAAATAAATTAAGTGAAATTTTAGAAAAAGCTTACAAAGATAAAATGAGTATTATTGAAGATAAGGAAGCTAGAAGAATTGAAAGAATCTTATATCTTCAAATTTTGGATAATCTATGGAGAGAGCATTTATACCAAATGGATATTTTAAAAACTGGTATAGGTTTAAGAAGTTATAATCAAAAAGATCCTTTAGTAGAATATAAAAAAGAAAGTTATAATCTTTTCATGGAGCTTGTTGAGCGTGTTAAATTTGATAGTTTAAAATTGTTATTTAATGTAGTTTTTACTCAAAAAGAAGCACAAAATTTTGAAGAAAAAAGCCATGAGCAAAATGAGCAGTTTTTAGCTAATACCACAGAAAGTGGTGTTGATGAAAACGGTGAAGCACAAATTACTAAAGTACCTAGAAATTCACCTTGTCCTTGCGGTAGTGGTAAAAAATATAAAGAATGCCATGGTAAAAGTGGTCCCAAAAAAGGTATTTTAGCTTAAGGTTTGAAATGAATTTAGTTATAGTTGAAGATGATATAAATATGAGAAAATCACTTGAAATTGCTTTGAGTGAGTATGAAGAATTTGCTATAAAATCTTATAAATCAGCAACTGAAGCTTTAAAAAAACTAAATGATGATGTTGATTTGATTATTACAGATATTAATATGCCGGGTATGGATGGTATTGAATTTGTGCAAGCTTGTGAGAATAAATATGATTTTATTATTATCACAGGTAATGCAACACTAAATCGTGCCATAGAAGCAGTAAGACTTGGAGTAAAAGATTTTCTAGTAAAACCATTTGATATTAATACTTTAGTAACTGCGATAAAACGTGCAAAAATAATCCAAGAAAAGACTTCTAAAAAAACAAATAAAAAGACTATTAAAAAAGAAGAAAATCAAGATTTTTATGGCACTTCTAAGGCTTTGGAAGATTGTTTAAAATTGGCCACTAAAGCTGCTAAGACAGATGCAAGTGTGCTTTTTTTTGGAGAAAGTGGAGTAGGTAAAGAAGTTTTTGCAAATTTTGTGCATAAAAATTCAAAAAGAGCACAAAAGCCCTTTGTGGCAATTAATATGGCAGCGATTCCATCAAATTTAATAGAAAGTGAGCTATTTGGTTTTGAAAAAGGTGCATTTACTGATGCTAATACTACTAAAATAGGTTTGTTTGAGCTTGCTAATGAAGGTACTTTGTTTTTAGATGAAATAGGTGAAATGCCTTATGAAATTCAAGCAAAATTATTAAGAGCTTTGCAGGAAAAAGAAATTACAAGATTAGGAAGTACTAAAAGTATAAAGATTGATGTAAGAATTATTAGTGCAACTAATGCTCATATAGAAAAAAAGATTGCAGATAATGAATTCAGACAAGATTTATATTATAGACTTAATACTATTCCTATTAATATACCACCGCTAAGAGAGCGTCAAGAAGAAATTTTGCAAATTGCACAAAAGGTATTACTTGATACATGTAAAGAATATGATTTTAATGAAAAAACTTTAAGTCAAGAAGCACAAGATGCTTTGCTAGCTTATGATTTTCCAGGTAATATTAGAGAGTTGATTTCTATTATACAAAGAGCGTGTATTTTAAGTGAAAATGATGAGATTAGCGCCCAAGATTTATTTTTAGAAAGTAGAAAAAGTAAAGATATTAAAAATCTTGAAAAAGAATTAATTTTAGAAGCTTTAAAAAATTCACAAGATATTACAGAGGCGGCTAAGCTTATAGGGATGAGCGAGAAAATTTTTAGCGAAAAAATGAAAAAATACAATATTACTTAAAAAGGACGGACAATGAAAAAAATAGCTATTGTAGGTGCAACAGGAGCGGTTGGCGAAGAACTTTTAAATGTTTTAGATGAGCTTGATTTTCCAGTTGAAAGTATTTTACCATTAGCAAGTGCAAAAAGTGCAGGTAGTGAAGTAGAATTTAGAGGAAAAAGTTATAAAGTAAAAGAATTAACTCCAAGTGTTTTTAAAGAAAATCCTGTGGATATTGCTTTTTTTAGTGCTGGAGGAAATATAAGTGCTGAGTATGCAAAATACGCAGTAGAATGTGGTGCTGTGGTGATTGATAATACTAGCCATTTTAGAATGGATGAGAATGTTCCTTTGGTGGTTCCTGAATGTAATAGTGAAGATATTAAAGATTGGGAAAAAACAGGGATTATTGCTAATCCAAATTGCTCTACTATACAAATGGTGCATGTTTTAAAACCACTTGATGATGTATTTAATCTAAAAAGAGTAGATGTGAGTACTTATCAAGCAGCAAGTGGTGCGGGTAAAGAAGGTATGGAGGAATTAGTTCAAGGAATGCAAAGTTTTTTTGCTTTTAAACTAGATGAATTTGAAGCAAAAACTTTTCCATACACTCTGGCTTTAAATTTGATTCCTCAAATAGATGTTTTTAGTGAAAATGGCTACACTAAAGAAGAATTAAAAATGGTAAATGAAACGCAAAAAATATTGCATAAAAAACTTGAAATTTCAGCAACTTGCGTAAGAGTTCCTGTGCTTAGAAGTCATAGTGAGGCTATTACTATGCATTTTGAAAAAGATGTTGATATTGTTAAAGTTAGAGAGATACTTTCTAAAGCACCAAGTGTTGTTGTGATTGATGATATAGAAAATAAAAAATATCCTATGCCACTTTTTACAAGCGATACTAATGAAACTTATGTAGGAAGAATTAGACGTGATATTAATCATAAAAACATTTTACATTTATGGTGCGTGGCTGATCAAATTCGTGTAGGAGCTGCTACAAATGCAGTGCGTATTGCACAAAAATGGCTAGAGTTAGTTTAAAAAGGAGAAAAATGTTAGAAAGATTTTTTGAAAATTTATTAGTTAAAAGTCGTTTGGTTACTATTTTACCTGTAATTTTTGGTTTAATAGGAGCTTTTGTTTTATTTTTTATTGCAAGTTATGATGTGATTAAGGTTTTAAAATATGTATTTGAGTATTTTATGTTGCCTAATTCTACAGTGGATTTGCATGAAGATATTGTTGGTTTGATTATAGGAGCTGTAGATTTATATTTAATGGCTTTGGTTTTATTTATTTTCTCTTTTGGAATTTATGAACTTTTTATTAGCGAAATAGAAGAATTTAAACAAACTAAGCAATCAAAAGTTTTAGAAGTACACAGTTTAGATCAACTAAAAGATAAACTTGCAAAAGTAATTATTATGGTCTTAGTTGTAAATTTTTTCCAAAGAATTCTACAAATGCAACTAAATACAGTTTTAGATATGACTTATCTTGCAGGTTCTATTTTGGCTCTTTGTATAGGACTTTATTTTTTACACAAAAGTGATCATTAAAATAAGGAATAAAAATGATTTTTATTGATGCGTGTTTTAAAAAATCAACCCCTTATACTCCAGTTTGGATGATGCGTCAAGCAGGAAGATATCTGCCTGAGTACATGGAAGTTAGAGCAAGTGCTGGAGACTTTTTATCACTTTGTAAGGATTATAAAAAAGCAAGTGAAGTTACTTTACAACCAGTAGATATTTTGGGTGTTGATGCAGCTATTATTTTTTCAGATATTTTAGTAGTACCTTTAGAAATGGGCATGGATTTAAAATTTGAAAAAGGCGAAGGGCCAGTATTTTCAAATCCCGTTAAAACTAAGGAAGATTTGGAAAGATTAGATGTTGAAAAAAGTGTTAAAAAACTTTCTTATGTTTATGATGCACTAGCGCTTACTAGAGAAAAACTTGCACTAGATAAAGCTTTGATTGGTTTTTGTGGAAGTCCTTGGACTATTGCTACCTATATGATAGAGGGTAGTGGTAGTAAAAATTATGCAAAATGTAAAAAATTAGTTTATCAAAATCCTGAATTTTTACATCAAATTTTATCTAAACTTACTTTGGCTTTAAAGTATTATATTCAAGAGCAAATTAGAGCAGGTGCTAATGCTATACAGATATTTGATAGTTGGGCAAGCGCTTTAGAAAAAGAAATGTTTTTTGAGTTTTCTTTTAAATATATGCTTGAAATTGCTGATTTTATAAAGGAAAAATATCCGCATATTCCTGTGATTTTATTTCCTAAGGGGATAAGTGGGTTCTTAGATGATATAAGTGGAAATTTTGATGTCTTTGGTGTAGATTGGAGCACCCCTTTAGAATTAGCTAAGGAAAAGCTAGGCACTAAATATACTTTGCAGGGTAATATGGAGCCTTGTAGATTATATGATAAAAAAGCAATTAAACAAGGCGTAGATAAAATTTTAAATATTATGCAAGATGGTGCACATATTTTTAATCTCGGACATGGAATTTTACCTGATATTCCTGTTGAAAATGCTAAATATTTTATCAAGCTAGTTCAAGAGAAATCTAAAAAGTGAATAAAATCACCTTTGGTCCTATAAGCTCAAGAAGATTTGGACTTTCTTTAGGGATTGATTTAAGTCCAAATCAAAAACAATGTAATTTTGATTGTGTATACTGTGAATTGCAAGCTGCAAAACCTATAGAGAAATCTTTGATATATCCAAAAATTCAAGAGATTATACAACAAGTAAAACAAGCTTTAGCTAGTAATGTGAAATTTGATTTTCTTACACTAACTGCAAATGGTGAGCCTAGTTTATATCCTTATTTAAAAGAATTAGTTTGTGAGTTAAATAAAATAAAGAAAGATAAAAAACTCTTAATTTTAAGTAATGGTAGTGGTGTATTAAATATAAATGCATTTGATGCTTTAATGGATATTGATGTAGTTAAATTTAGTCTTGATAGTGCTATAGAAAAAACATTTTATAGAATAGATAGGGCTTTAAAGCAAATTAAACTTGAAACAATGATAGAAAAAATGATCGCCTTTAGAGAGAAATTTTTGGGTGAACTTATCATGGAAGTGTTGATTGTACAAGGTTTAAATGATAATAAAGAAGAAATATTAGCTTTAAATGAAGCATTTGGTAAAATAAAACCATCAAGAGTAGATTTTAGCACTATAGATAGACCGCCTGCTTATCCTGTTAAAGGGATATCTTTGGAAAAGCTGGAAGAATTAAGTATGCATATTACTAATGTGCCTGTTGTGCTTGCTAAACATTGCTATAAAGGTGAAAAGATTGATTTTAATTCTCATGAGCTTTTGAAGATGTTGCAGCTTAGAGCGCAAAGTGAATTTGATATAGAAAATAAATTTAGTCAATACAGTAAAGATATATTAGAAAAATTAATCAAAGAGCAAAAAGTTATTGTAAAAAATTTAGCAGGAGTAAATTTTTACAAAAAAATATAATTTTTTGCAAAAAAACTCTTGACAAGAATGTTTTTTTCTTATATAATACCATTTCTTATTTATTGATGTTCCGGATTAGCTCAGCGGTAGAGTAGTCGGCTGTTAACCGATTGGTCGTAGGTTCGAATCCTACATCCGGAGCCACTTCTTTATTAATTGAATTCATATATTTTTAATAATCAGAAATATTTTTATATTAATTAATACTTTCTTATGATTAAGAAAGTATTAATTTTTAATATCAAATGTGAAAAATTTACTTTTAAAATCGTTCCCTACTTTTTCGTATTGAAATATAGCCGGTTCTATATTTTGTACTTCATGGTATAAAAGTCCCAAAGCAAGCCTTGCTTCCAAAGTTTCCTCGTTTTCTAATCTTGCAAGTTCTAGTAAAGCAATAGCTGAATTTGGATTATTTGAGCCTATTGCAGCAACTGCAGCTAAAAATAAAGTTTGAGCATCTTTAATTTTATAATCATCAATTAAAATATTATAAAGTGTGTATGCTTCTTGGTATTCTTTTGCAAAAATATCGATATAAGCTAGTGCAAAAATCAAACCAATGGAGTTTTTACTACTCGTGGCAAGTCTTTTTTTGATATCGTTTCTAACATGATTAAGTAGGCCTGTGATTTGCATAAGTGTTACGTAACTATCTTTAACTATACCAGATCCACCAAATAAAGAATTAAAATCCAATTTTGCATTTAAGAAATATATTTGAGCTTGTTTGGCATATTCTTTAATATCAAGCTCCATATTTTTAGAATTAAAATATAAAATGTTGCTGATAATATCCTCACTAAGTAAATCCTTTAGTTCCTTGATTTTTTGATTTCTAAGGCTATCTAAGCTATTTCCATTTGCAGCTATAATAGTAAACATTAATTCCAAAGGTGTTGATTTTTTATTTGGAAGATTATCTAAGTAAGGAATCATAGAGGTATAGTCATTTCTAGATAGATATAATAAATATTTATAAATATTGTTATTTTGATCAATAGTGCTATCTGCTTGTAAATTTTCTAAAAATTCATTAATTAATTTTGTAGAATCTTTTTTTATTAAATCCATACAAAAAATAGCAAATATTCCAGCTATATAATTTTTTGGATTTAAGTGGTAAGCGGTTGAAAAATGTTTATAGGCATTGTTATAATCTTGTAATTGTGCATAGGTTAGTGCAAGATTATAATGAATTACATCATGGGCATGGTAAATTTCACTTAAGTTTTTAAATTCTTGGTTTGCTTCTCTTAAATGAAAATTAAAAGCTAAATTGATGGCATTAGATAATTCAACATTCACCCCAGATAAAGCTCTACTTCTAACAAGTAATTCATTTTCATACTCATAGCCTTGTATAAAATTTCCCAAGTCAGCTTTTGTGATAAGCTCCATGCTTTGTTTTATGTCAAAAACACGATAAGGTGCAAAATAAAATAACAAGTCATAAATTTGCTGTTTTCCTGTAATTAGCCTTTTAGCAAAATTTTGCTGAGCTATATCAATATTTGAAAAATTCCTTTTTAGTCTCGTTTTGATATTATAGTATTTTGCTCCTATATCTTTGTCTTTTATATATAAAGCTTTTAAAATCTGAGCTCCGCTATCATATTGCCCTGTTTTTAATTCTACTAAAGATAGAGCAACTTGACTCCTTGTTTTATGGGCGTCAATTTTGCTAGATTTTTCTAGATGTTCTTTTGCTTTAGAATAGTCTCCAATTCTAGCATATAGTAATCCTAGAGGAAGATTAACATCATATTCTTCTTGTTTTGATAAGAAATCAATTGCATATTTTTCGGATTGTAAAGCGGAATAAATTTTCCCACTAAGATAATAAGATTTGTCTTTGTATGACTGGCTGTTAACTTTCATAAACATTTGTAATGCTTCTGGAAAATAGCCTTGGTAATAATTAATTAAACCAAGATAATAATCATATAGTGAAGATTTTGAGTCTTGAGGAAGATATACCTTTGCAAGGTCGATATAATAATCAAATTTTGTTTTATCTCCTAGATAAAAATAACATACTGCTAAATTAATTGCCGCTGCCACTTTGTGTTCTTCTAATTCTAAAGATTGTTTGAAATTTTCTATAGCGCTAATATAATCTTTTTGTTTCATTTGGGCTACGCCAAGATTATAGCTAGATAAAGATTGATTAAAAATATTAATGTTATTATAAAGTTCTAGAGCACTTTCTACATCACCTTTTTCGTATAATAAATTAGCTTTTTGTACCACAAGATCTAATGCTGATTGTTTTACTTTTGTGATGCTTGTGCTAGCATTGTCGTCTAAGACTTGAGTATTTAAAACGGATTTTTTGTCTTCTTTGAAAATTATGAGTAAAATTAAGACTATAAGTAGTATTAAAGCAAGACTTCCAAGTGCTGAAATTAAAATAATGAATTTTTTATCAAAATATTTTTTCTTTTCCTCATGTTGTGGCGTTTGAGGTTCATCTTCTACTCTTTGGAAAGTACTTTCTTCTTCTAGTTCAGGAGGAATTATTCCAGGAGGAATGGTTTGCTCTTCCACTCCTGGATTTTCATCAAGATCTGAAAATTGTTTGTCTAGTGCTACTTCTTCAGCCATGTTCCCTCTTAAAAGTATTTTCTTAACACATCAGGAATTCTTATATTTCCATCTTTTTCTTGATAATTTTCCATAATAGCTACCAACGTTCTACCAACAGCTAATGAAGAACCATTAAGTGTGTGAACCAATTCGTTTTTGCCTTTATCATTTTTAAAGCGAATTTTTGCACGTCTTGCTTGAAAATCTTTGCAATTTGACACAGAGCTAATTTCACGGTATTTATTTTGTGATGGAAGCCAAACTTCTAAATCTACTGTTTTAGCAGCTGAAAAACCTAAATCTCCAGTACAAAGCATCAAATGTCTATGTGCTAGACCTAAAGAACTTAGCAAATCACTAGCACAATTTAGCATTTCTTCAAACATCAATTCACTTTGGTCAGGCTTGCATATGCTAACAAGTTCCACTTTTTCAAATTGATGTTGTCTTATAATACCCCTTGTATCTCTACCTGCACTTCCTGCTTCTTGTCTAAAACAAGCACTATAACAAGTCATTTTTAAAGGTAATTCTTCTTGAGTTAAAATTTCATTAGAATAAAGATTAGTTACGGGGATCTCAGAGGTTGAGATGAGGTATAAATCATCATTTTCTATCTTATACATATCGTCTTTAAATTTAGGAAGTTGTCCAGTGCCATACATGGTTGTACTATTTACTAAAAATGGTACATTAACTAATTCAAAACCTCTACTTCTATTAAAATCTATCATATAATTTACTAAAGCTCTACTTAGCAAAGCTCCCTCATTTTTAAGTACACAAAAGCGACTTTGTGAGATTTTAACCCCTCTAGCAAAATCAAGCCAATTTAACTTTTCTCCCAAATCATGATGTTCTTTGATTTCAAAATCAAAGCTTGGTGGAGTCAGAATTTTTTTTAATTCTACATTCTCATCCTCATCTTCTCCAAAAGGCACACAATCATCAGGGATATTTGGTATTGCTAGGGCAATTTGTTCTAATTTTTCTTCTAGTGTGCTAACGATTTTTGATTGAGTATTAATTTTTTCTTTATTTTGACTTAGTTGCGCTTTTAAACTTTCTTTATCTTGCGCTGTTGCAAGTTCTTTACTAAATTTATTTTGAAAAGCTTGAAATTCTTCTAAAAGTGCTTTTTCTTTTTTTAAATTTATAAATAAATCACTCAGCTCTTTAAGTAAATTTTCATCCACTTTTTTAGCTTTTAGTTTTTGTGCAATTTCATCAAAATTATTTTGCAAAAGTTTTAAATCTAACATTCTAGCTCCTTTTATAGTCCTATTTTAGCATAAATTTTTTCCATTGTTTCTTGGGCTTGTTTTTTTGCTTTGCTTGCTCCAAATTCTAAAATCTCTTCAATTTTAGAAGGATTAGCTAGTAATTTTTCATATTCTTCCTTAGCCGAGGCAAAATACTCACTAATGATTTCATTTAGATACATTTTAAAATGCCCATAGCCTTCGCCACCTTTTTTATAGCGACTTTTTAAAGCCTCTTGTTTTGTATTGTTTAAAAATAATTTTGCGATTTTAAATACATTACAATTTTGCCAATCTTTTGGATCTTCTAAAGCCGTACTATCTGTGACAATAGATGAAATTTGTTTTTTAATAGCTTTTGGTGTATTAAAAATATCGATTGTATTTTGATAAGACTTGCTCATTTTGGCTCCATCAGTACCAGGTACTACTGCAACTTCATCATTAACTTTAGCTTGAGGTAGGGTAAAAATTTCACCCCATTCATTATTTACTTTTAAGGCGATATCTCTTGCTATTTCAACGTGTTGAATTTGATCTTTACCTACAGGAACTATTTGAGCATTGAAAAGTAAAATATCTGCAGCCATTAAAACAGGATAGGAAAAAAGTCCATGATTAGCATTTAAACCTTTGGCAATTTTATCTTTATAACTATGTGCTCTTTCTAAAAGTCCCATTGGGGTAAATTGAGATAGAATCCAATAAAACTCCATCACTTCTTTTACATCACTTTGTAGCCAAAACACGCTTTTTTGCGGATCAATCCCTAAACTTAAAAAAGCTGCCGCAGCCTTAAGTGAATTTTGTTTAAGTTTTTCTCCATCAAAACTTGAAGTCATGGCATGATAATTTGCTATAAACATATACATTTGATTTTCTTCTTGCATATTTAGCATTTGTTTTATAGAGCCAAAATAATTTCCTATATGCAAATCCCCGCTTGGTTGCAATCCTGTAATAACTCTCATTTCACCTCTTTTTTAATTTCTTTAATAATCTCGTTAATGCTTTTATTTTCAATATTTATAGTAATGTTTGCTTTTTTTTCATATTTTTTTACTCTTTGATCAAAAAGAATTTTGGCATTATTTGTATTTGCAAGTAAAGGTCTAGTGGTTAATCCCTCCTTGTTTAATCTTTGTAAAAGATAATCAAAACTCGCTTTTAAGTAAACGATAGTACCAATATTTTTTAATTTTTTTTGTTCTATGAAGCCACCGCCACTTGCAATAGAGCAATTTTGCAAACAATGTAAAAACAAAGCTATTTTTTGCTCTTCCTTGCGGAATTTTTTTTCTCCATATGTTTTGAAAAAATCATTAATTTCAAGATTAAATTTTTCTTTGATTAAACTGTCTGTATCTAAAAATACTTTATCGTATTTTTTAGCATAAGCTCTTGCTATAGTTGTTTTACCACAGCCCATAAAGCCTACAAAAAGGAGATTATCCTTCTTGCTCATCTTTGCTACCTTTTTTTCTTGAAGCTAAAATCAAAGGAACACCTTCAAAGTTAAATTGTTTTCTAATTTGGTTTTGTAAATATCGTTTATAACTAAAATGCAAAGCTTTTGGTCTATTCATAATTAGAGCTATTTTTGGAGGTGCTAAGTCATATTGAACTGCATAATAAATTTTTACTAATTTACCATAATCATGTGGTAGTGGGTGGGCTTTAGTGGCTTCTTCTACCAAGGCATTTAATTTTGCAGTTGGAATTTTTTGTGTGAAATTTGCAAAAACTTCTAAAATTTTATCCAAAAGTACATGCACTCTTTTTCCGCTTAAAGCTGATACGCTTACAACGGGTGCATAAGCTAGAAATTTAAAACGATCTAGTTTTAATTCTTTTAAAGTTTTATCAAAATCAAGCTCACTTTTATCCCATTTATTAAGCACGATAATCACACCTAAACAATGCTTAGCAGCAAGTCCTGCAATACGCTCATCGAGTTCGTTAAAACCTTCAGCCGCATCTAGCACTAAAAGTGCAATTTGAGCATTAGCTAGGGCATATTCAGTTCTATTTAGCGCATAACGCTCTAAGCCTTGTATTTTCCCACGTTTTCTAATACCTGCAGTGTCTACAAATTCGATGATTTTATCTTTATGTATAATGCTTTCATTAACAGGATCGATCGTAGTACCTGCTATATCACTTACCACGCTACGTTCTTCTTTAACTAAGGCATTTAAAAGACTTGATTTTCCTACATTTACCCTGCCGATAATTCCCACTTTAATATGATTTTCATTGATGGTTTTTAGCTTAAAATCTCCGCTATTTTCATCAAAATTTTCTAAATAACTTTCAAAGTCTTCTTCTTCATCTGCATTTAAATAACTTTCATTTAAAAACTTACCAGCCCACATACAAAGTTCATCAATGCCTATATTATGTGTAACCGAGATGTTAAAAACTTCTTTTACTCCAAAATTAGAAAATTCCCAAGATCTTTCTTCGTCTTTTTTGTTATCGACTTTATTGATTACTAAAGCTATGGGTTTGTTAAGTTTTTTCATTTCATAAAAAAATGCTTTATCTTCATCATCAGGTAAAAATTTACCATCCACCATATAAAAGATAATATCGCTATTTTTAGCAGCTTTAAGCGAATTTGCTTTGACATTTTTAAAAAGCTCATTGCTCTCATCAAGCCCACCACTATCTATCAATAAAGCTTTTTTGCCATCAATTTCTACTTCTATTTTGTTAGTATCTCTTGTAGTTCCGCTTATGTCACTAGTTATCGCAATGCGTTTTTTTGCAAGTCTATTAAAAAGACTTGATTTACCAACATTTGGTTTTCCTATTAAAATAATACTTTGCATTAATACTCATTTTTTAAATTTTTATTTGTGATTATATAAAAATTGCCTTAAAATTAAGCAAAAAAGACTAAAATAACGGGAATTTTTATATGGAATTTATATGTTAAGAATAGTTAAAAAGAATTTAGGTATATATTTTATGATTATTGCTTCCATAGAATTTGCACTTGTAGGTGCTTGTGCAAAAATTCTTAGTGAAGAATTATCATCGATTGAAATTATGTTTTTTAGAAATATTATAGGAACAGCTTTTATGCTTTATGCGCTTTCAAAATTAAATTTTCATAAAAGTGGCGGACATCTTGGACTGCTTATTTTTAGAGGTATTATAGGAACGATTGCTTTATATCTTTTCTTTTATAATGTTTCTAATATTTCATTAGGCGGTGCTTTTGCTTTTCAAAAAACAGCACCTATTTTTATAGCTTTGATTGCTTTTTTGTTTTTTAAAGAAAGTTTAGGAATAAAAGCTTGTTTTGGGATTTTGATCGCGTTTATAGGAGTGTTGTTAATTTGTCAACCTTTTGCAGATAGCACTATGCATTCAGGTTTTGATTTAAAAAATAGTATTTTAGGAATTTTAAGTGGTTTTTGTGCAGCTTTAGCGCTAACTAGTGTAAGAGAACTTAGAAAATCATACCCAGCACCTTTTATAGCTTTATCTTTTGTTTTAATTGGTACTCTTATGCCTTTAATGTCTATGATTATAGGTTCTTTTTATGAAATAAAAGAGCTTGATTTTTTAATTGCTCCTTTTGTTATGCCTAGTCTTAAAGCTTGGATTTTTATTGTTTTAATGGGAATTTTTGGAGCAATGTATCAAATTCATGTTACTAAAGCTTATGGTGTAGCAAAAAAGGCAGGGATTGTTGCAGGGGTTAGTTATATAGATGTAGTTTTTACTTTATTTTTGGGCATATTATTAGGAGATGAATTTCCTAGTTTTATGGTTTTTATAGGAATTTTTAGCATTATTTTAGGAGGAATTATTTTGGTTAGTAAGCAAACAAAAGGAAAGAAAAATGGAAAATAAAGCAGATTTAATTTATGGTTTAGAAGATAAACCACCTTTTGCTAAGGCGTTTTTTGCTGCATTAGTGCATTTGATGGCTATGTTTGTGGCTGTGATTACACCTGCTTTGTTAATTTGCAAGGGTCTTGGAATAGATGATGCTAATACAGCTAGAATTATATGTATGTCACTTTTTGCTTCAGGTGTTGCTTCGCTTTTGCAGATTAAAACTTGGGGTCCTATAGGGAGCGGACTTTTATCTATTCAAGGGACTAGTTTTAACTTTGTTGCGCCTATTATTTTAGGTGGGCTTGTTTTAAAAAATAATGGTTTATCGCAAGAAGCAATGCTTGGAGCTATTTTTGGCACTTTGATGCTTTGTTCTACTACTGAAATGATTATTTCTCAAATTTTACCTTTTGTAAGAAGAGTGATTTCGCCTTTGGTTTCTGGTATAGTAGTGATGATTATAGGTCTTAGTTTGATTAATGTTGGCCTTGTAAGTGCAGGGGGTGGATTTGCGGCTAAAGCAAGTGGTGAGTTTGGTTCTTTGCAAAATTTATTATTAGCCGGAGTTGTAATTTTAAGTATTATTGTTTTAAATCGTTTTAATAATGCCTATATAAGAATTTCTTCTTTATTTATAGCTATGATAATAGGGCTTTTAGTGGCTATGACTTTTGAAAATTTTAGCTTTGATTTTAATGAAAATTTGCCTTTAGTGTTTTTACCTGATCCTTTGCATTATGGTTTGAGTATTGATTATAATCTCATTTTGCCTTTGATCTTGGTTTTTATGGTAACTTCTTTAGAAACTATTGGTGATATTAGTGCTACTAGCGAAGTTTCCAATCAGCCGGTTAAAGGTGAACTTTATGCAAAAAGATTAAAAGGTGGGGTTTTAGCAAATGGTTTTAATTCCTTTGTTTCAGCCTTTTTTAATACTTTTCCAAACTCATGTTTTGGGCAAAATAATGGCGTTATAGCTTTAACGGGTGTTGCAAGTCGCTATGTGGGGTTTATTGTAGCTTTTATGTTGATGATTTTGGGTTTATTTCCTATTGTGGCTGATATTACTTTGCAAATTCCAGAGCCTATTTTAGGTGGAGCAACTTTAGTAATGTTTGGTACTATAGCCGCAACGGGTGTTAGGATTATTTCTAAAGAAAATTTAAATCGTCGCTCCATTATCATTATAGCTATGAGTTTAGGTATAGGGCTTGGAGTTTCTAATAATCCTGATATTTTAGAATTTATGCCAATGTGGTTTAAAACTTTATTTTCTTCAGGGATTGCAGCAGGTGGGATTACAGCTATTATTTTAAATTTTGTTTTCCCTCTTGAAGAAAATAATAAAAATAAAGTAAAATAATAAAAAACAAGGAAAAATGATGAAAAAAATGATACTAATAGCAGGGCCTTGTGTGATAGAAAATGAAGAACTAGTCTTTAAGGTAGCGCAAGAGCTTGAATGCTTTTTAAAAGATGATAGAATTGATTTTTATTTTAAATCAAGTTTTGATAAAGCAAATAGAACTAGTATTAATAGTTTTAGAGGACCAGGTCTTGAAAAAGGTTTGGAAATTTTGCAAAAAGTGAAAGATAAATTTGGTATGCAAATTCTTACTGATATTCATGAGAGTTCTCAGGCAAGTGTTGCGGCTGAGGTTGTAGATGTTTTACAAATTCCAGCCTTTTTATGCAGGCAAACTGATTTATTAGTAGCTGCTGCTAAAACAAAGGCTAAGGTAAATGTAAAAAAGGGACAATTTTTAAATCCTGAAGATATTAAATATAGTGTAGCTAAAATTTTACAAACTAGAGGCATCAACGAAGAAGGTTTTGAAATAGCCAAAGAAAATGGGGTTTTTGTAGCTGAGAGAGGTTCGAGTTTTGGCTATGGAAATTTAGTTGTAGATATGAGAAGTTTGGTTATCATGAGAAAATATGCTCCAGTTATTTTTGATGCTACTCATAGTGTGCAAATGCCAGGAGCAAATGGTGGAAGTAGTGGAGGCAAAAGTGAATTTGTAGAGCCTTTAGCAAGAGCTGCTGCTAGTGTAGGTATAGATGGATTTTTCTTTGAAACGCACATTGATCCTTGCAAAGCTTTATGCGATGGACCAAATATGCTTGATCTTTCAAGACTTAAAAACTGCGTAAATACGCTTTTAAAAATTCAAGAAATCATTTAAAAAGGAAAATTATGAATATAATAGAAGGAAATTTAAGTTTAAAAGGTGATGAGAAAATTGCGATTATCAATGCAAGATTTAATCATATCATCACAGATCGTTTAGTTGAAGGTGCTAAAGATGCTTTTTTAAGACATGGGGGTAAGGAAGAAAACTTAAGTCTTATTTTAGTGCCAGGTGCTTTTGAAATTCCTTTTGCATTAAAACAAGCTTGTGAGAGTAAAAAATTTGATGGAATTTGTTGTGTTGGAGCGGTAATTCGTGGAAGTACACCACATTTTGATTATGTAGCAGCTGAAACTACCAAAGGTATAGCAAGCGTAGGGCTTGGAGCTAATGTGCCTGTAAGCTTTGGAGTTTTAACAACCGATACTTTAGAGCAAGCTATAGAAAGAGCAGGTAGTAAAGCAGGTAATAAAGGCTTTGAAGCTATGCTTACTGTAGTTGAAATGCTTAATTTAATCCAAAAAATTAAGGCTTAAGATGGCTACTAGACACCAAGTAAGACAAAGTATAGTTTCTTTGCTTTATGCAGCACAGTTAAACCAAGAAAATAAAGATTTTATCAATGAATTTTTAGATGAGAAAAAAATTCGTAATGACCAAAGAAAATTCACTCTAGATTTATATAATGGTATTAATGAGCAACTTACTTTGCTTGATGAGAAAATCAATGAGTGTTTAAAAGAGCATAAGTTAGATGGAGTAGCTAATATAGAAAAGGCTATTTTGCGTTTGGGTGCTTATGAGATTTTATTTACATCTACACAAAAAGCGATTGTTATTAATGAGGCTATAGAGCTTGCAAAAGAAATGGCAGGAGATAATGCTCCTAAATTTATCAATGGAGTACTAGATAAAATCAACAAGGAAGAACAATGAAGCTTTGTGTAGCTTTTGATGTAGCAAGTTATGATGAATGTATAAATTTAGCCAAAGAATTAAAAGGTTTAGATCTTTGGGTTAAAATAGGGCTTAGATCATATTTAAGAGATGGAATAAAGCTTTTAGAGGCGATTAAAAAAGTGGATGATTTTAAAATCTTTTTAGATTTAAAGCTTTATGATATACCAAATACTATGGCAGATGCTTGCGAAGAACTTGCTAAGCTTGATGTGGATATGTTTAATATCCATGCAAGTGCAGGTAAAAGTGCTATGTGTATGATTATGGAGCGTTTAAACGCTTTAAGTAAAAGACCTTTGGTGCTTGCTGTGTCTGCTTTAACTAGTTTTGATGAGCAAGAATTTTTTAGTGTATATAAACAAGATATCAAACAAGCCGTTAAGGATTTTTCTAAAATTAGCTATGAAAGTGGTCTTGATGGTATGGTTTGTTCGGTATATGAAAGTTTATTGATAAAAGAAAACACTAATTCAAATTTTATCACATTAACCCCTGGAATTCGTCCTTTTAAAGAAAATTCAGACGATCAAAAAAGAGTAGCTGATATACAGTGTGCTAAGGATAATTTGTCAGATTTTATCGTGGTTGGAAGACCTATTTATAAAGCAAAAGAACCTAGAAAGGTTTGTGAGGATATATTAGAGCATTTAAAATAAGCCTTTAGGCTTATTTTAAATATACTTTCATTTTTTTATTTTCCAAAACAATTCCATCATCATCGCTAGTAATTTGAAAATCTCCGTTGAAATTTCTTAAGAAATTATCTTCAAATTTCATAGATTCTTGATCACAAAGCATTTTTGTTGAAGCAAGATTATCTTCTATTTTAATGCTATTTCCTTGATCTTTATAGCCACCAAAAAATCTATTACATCCTGAAATACCAAAAACTCTTTTGTCCTTATTATCAAAACTAATGCTTGCTTTAGAATTTTGAGGAAGTTCATAGCTTTTTCCATTAGCTTCATAAGAACTTATGGTAAATTCTTTATTTTGTAAATCATCAACACTTAAATTTGCCACAGAACACCCACTAAAAATAGCTAAGCTTGCTATACTTAATGTAATTATTTTTTTCATTTTGATTCTCCTTTATACATGAAAATGTTTTAATTCATCTTCTAAATTTTGACAAACTACATTTAACTCATGAGCAACATCAAGTAAAATTTTTGAAATTTCTTCATTTTTGTCGCTTAATTTTACTGTTTCTTGCATTTTATCAAGCAAAGATTGTAAAGTTTCTTGTGTACTTGAGATTTTTTGCATACAAGCATTTGCTAAATCTCTTGCATTTTCATTGCAAACTTTTACTTCATTAGTTCCTTCTACAAGATCTTTTGCATCTTGATTTAGAGAATTAATTTCTTTAGCATTGTGTTTTAACTCTTTGGAAACTTCATTAATACTATCTACTAATTGCTTGGTCACAATAGCAATATTTTTTAAAAATTCTTCTGAGTTTTGAGCAAGATTTCTTACATCTTCAGCAATAACTGAAAAACCGCGACCAAATTCCCCAGCACGTGCTGCTTCAATACCTGCATTTAAAGATAATAGATTGGTTTTATCAGCTATTTCTCCCATCATATCAGAAGCTTTTTTAATCTCTTCTGCTTGTTTTTCCATAACTTCAACTTTTTGAGATAACACATCTTCATTTTCTGCAACAACTCTTACTTTGTCAACTACCTGATTTAGTGAATCAAGCATAGTGTTTAAAACTTCAAAAGATTTTGTATTTGCCTTATTTGCATTGTTTGAAAGTTCAGCAAGATCTTGCAATTCTGTATGTATTTGCTCGCTTAAATGATAAGATTCATCAGTTTTTGTATGACCTTCTTTAGTTCTATTTGCTAGATCAAGTGCATTGGCATTTAAAAGTTTAGATTGTTTATCTACCATTTGAGAATTTTCATTAGTAGAAATCACTGCATTTTGAATTTTTTCAATAAATTGATTAATATAAGTACAAGCCTTACCTATCTCATCAGTACTTTTTATGTTAATTCTTGCGCGTAAATCTCCATCGCCACTAGCTAATTCTTTAGCGTGTTTTAAAAGATCTAAAACAGGATTACCCACAACTATTTTCAAGATATAAAGTACAGCAAAAACAGTAAAAAGTAAAGCTATACTAAAAATCACAATATAGGTTCTAGCTGAACTTGCCAAATCATCATCTATATGTTTTAAGTCATTATACATATCCATAACCCCTAAAACATCACCTTCTTTAGCATTAGCATGACAAGCTAAGCAACTTTCATTAGCAATTAATGGGCGTATGAGTCTTAGATAATGCCCTTGATCATTATTAATCTCAACCGCTTTAATTTCTGGTTTGTTAAATTGCTCATTGATAATACTTTCATCACTTTTTGTATATTTTTGCATTTCAAAAAGCTCAATGGTGCTTTTGGAAGGATAAATTTTAATATCTTTTATGCCTTCTATTTCACCTGCTTCTTTTATAGCTTGTTCTATAATGGCAGGATCACCCAAATTCATCGCCATTCTTAGTGTTTGAAAAACAGAAGTGCTTAAGGTATCTAAATTTGCACGGCTGATTCTATCGGTCGTTTGCTGAGAGTCTTTTTGTAAAATAATTTGCATAATAATAAAACTAATTAGCAATGTAGAAATCATTGCTAAAGATATCTTTGCACCTATGCTTTTAAACATTTAAACTCCTTGTATTAATGTAAAAAGTGTCTTACGCCACTAAAATATAATGCAATACCATATTCATTAGCAGCTTGGATGATATCCTCATCTCTTATACTTCCACCTGGTTCGATGATGGCTTTTACACCTATTTTGCTGGCCTCATCTATGCTATCTCTAAATGGAAAAAAAGCCTCGCTTGCTAAAACACAACCATTTAAATCAAGTCCCATTTCCTTGGCTTTATTAATAGCTGCTTTAGCTGCATCAATACGACTTGTCATGCCCATGCCAATAGCCACCATAGCACCATTTTTTACATAAACTACGTTATTTGATTTGGTAAATGCAGCAATTTTCATAGCTATTTCAAGATCTTTTAATTCTTGTTCGCTAGCTTTTCTTTCACTTTTTAACACCGCATTTTTTAATTCATCTTCTTTAACTTCATCACTGTCTTGATATACAAAACCACCATCAATATGTTTAAAATCATATTTGTCATAAGCTCTAGTTAAAAATGGCGCTTTTTGTGTAAAGATTTTAATACGCTTTTTATCTTTAAATACTTCCAAAGCATCATCATCTACATTTGCTGCAATGATTACTTCTATATAAATTTCATTGATTTTTTGTGCCAATTCTTTATCTAAAGTTCCATTGATAGCTACAACCCCACCATAAGCACTTAAGGTATCGCATTTAAGCGCATGGATATAGCTTTGGAGTAAGTTTTCTTTTATGGCAAATCCACAAGCATTTGCATGTTTTACAATGGCTACTGCTGGAGCTTTATCAAAAGCACTTGCTAAATTTAAAGCTGCGTTGATATCGGTTAGATTGTTAAAACTTGCTTCACCCTTTAAGGTTGTAAAATTGTGTGTGAAAAAGTCATCAAATTCATATAAGGCGCCTTTTTGATGAGGATTTTCTCCATATCTTGTATCAAACACTTTTTGACCAACAATAAATTTACTTGCACCAAAACCACCATTAAAACGCTCATTCATATAATTTGCTATATAAGCATCATAATTTGCTGTATGCTCATAAGCTTTGATCATCAATACTCTTCTAAAATCAAGATCTAAAGTATTATCTTTTAAGGCTTGTATGATTTTATCATAGTCTAAAATATCACAAACTACAATGACATTTTTAAAGTTTTTTGCACCACTACGTATCATAGCAGGACCACCGATATCAATATTTTCTACAATCTCATCAAAATCTTGGGTTAAAATTGTAGTTTTTTTGAAAGGATATAAATTCACACAAAGTAAGTCTATGCTTTCAATATTATGCTCTTTAGCTTGCTTTTGGTGATTCTCATCTTCTCTTTTGTATAAAATTCCACCATGAATTTTTGGGTGTAAGGTTTTTACGCGTCCTTCAAACATTTCAGGGCTTTGAGTAAAATCACTAACTTCTTGTACTTGCAAGTTATTTTCTTTTAAAAGCTTGTAAGTACCTCCAGTAGATAAAAGCTCAAAACCTAATTTTGCAAGCTCACTAGCAAATTCTACCACTCCTTCTTTATCACTAACACTAATTAGTGCTTTCATTGATTTTTCCTTTCTATGTATTGTTTTAAAAATTCATAAGATTCATTAACTTCTTGAAATTTTTTTACACCTTCTTTTATTTTTGCTTCATCGCTGTTGTTTGCGTTTAAAATATCAGGATGATATTTTTTAGCAAGTTCTCTATAGCGTTTTTTAAGCTCTTGTAAATTTACATTTTCGCTTACACCTAAAATCTCACATGCTTTTTGCAAATTCATACCTACTTTTTGAGTTTGCATAGAATTTAGAAGTCTCTCAAGTATGTTTACATCAAGATTAAAGGCTTTGATAATGGCTTTTAATACATCTTTTTTAGTGCTGTTAAGTTCCCCATCAATCAAGGCCATTGCGACCAAAACATTTAATATATTAATTCTTTCTTGTTGAGGTAAAGGTACTTCCTTGATGAGTTCTTTGGCTACTTCATAGGTATCATTTAAGGTGTTTTTGTGTTCATTGAAACTTTGTTTTAAAAACTCTCTTTCTCTTGAATCTTTAGCATTATAATCAAGAATTTGTGAGATCATATTAGCTTCATTTTCGCTAACTCTGCCATCGCTTTTTGCTATTTTTGCTAAAAGTGCTATAACATAGTAGTTTAATCTTCTTTTAAAGCCATCAATTCTTTCTTCGTGATAGCCTTGCTTAAAACCTTGAGAGAAGCTTTTAGCTCCTTTTTTAAAAGAGCTTAAAAGATCATCTTTACCCCATGTTTTATAATACCAATAAAATGCCAAAATTGCCAATACAAGTAAAATAAAAAGCATTTTTATCCTAAATATTCATTAAATTTATCAAAATAAATTGTTTGTAGTTTTGCTAAAGATATCTTAATATCATCTAAAATAAAATCTTTTTCATTTAAATTTCCAAGTTTTGTAAATTTAATTCCCATTTCATTTGCAAATTTGATAAATTTTTCTTCATTTTTAACACCAACTATAACTCTTGTTGGACTTTCTTCAAAAATAAAACTCTTATCTTCAAAATCAGTCTTTACTTCAATACCTAAATTTGCCTTTGCGCTCATTTTAGCTAAAGTGATAGCAAGACCACCTATGCCTATGCTATTAGCACAATCAAGCAATTTTGCTTCGTTTGCTTTTAGTAAGAAATCCCATAGTTTTAATTCTGCGTTAAAATCTATATCTTCAAGCTCTCCTGCTACTTTTTGATCTAGTACTTTAGCAATCAAAGATCCACCAAAAGCACCTTTGCTTTCTCCAAGTAGATAAATAGCTCTAGTGTCTTTACTAAAATATGATTTTAAAACATTTTCTGCTTTTTCATTTACTCCAACACAAGTTATGGTTGGACTTGGAAAAATACTTACTCCATCGGTTTCGTTATATAAAGAAACATTGCCACTTACTACAGGGGTATTGAGTTCTTTACAAGCGAGCTTAATGCCTTCACAACCTTGTGCAAATTGCCACATTACTTCAGGATTTTGCGGGTTGCCATAGTTTAAACAATCACTAATTGCCAAAGGTCTAGCTCCTGAGCATGCTATTTTTCTACCTGCACTTGCAACGGCTGCTGCTGCGCCGATTTTTGGATTTACATAGTTTAATCTTGAGTTGCACTCAATTGCCATAGAAAGTAAGCAATTGTTTTCTTTAATTCTAATGCTATTTGCTCCTAAAGCTCCATCGCTTTTTAAAGTATTAGTTTGTACGCTTGAGTCAAATTGCTCATAAATATAGGCTTTATCGTTAGCATTTTCATTTGCAAGAAGTTTTTCAAATGCTTCTTGAGTAGGAATGTTAAGTTTAAATTGATAGTTTTTTATTTCATCTAAGTATTTTGGTTTAGCTACAGGTCTATCAAGTATAGGTGCTTTTTCACTTAGTGGCTCAATCGGGATTAAACCAACTAATTCATCATGCCAAAATAGCTCCATTTTGCCAGTATCTGTAACTTCGCCTATAATAGCTGCATCAAGCCCCCATTTATTAAAAATCTCAATAACTTTTTCTTCATAGCCTTTTTTAGCGCAAATTAGCATTCTTTCTTGAGATTCGCTTAACATTAACTCATAAGGAGTCATACCTTCTTCTCTCATAGGAGTTTTATCAAGGTAAAGTTTCATGCCGCTACCACTGCGTCCTGCCATTTCAAAAGAGCTTGAAGTAAGTCCTGCTGCACCCATATCTTGAATTCCAACTATATAATCAGTTTTGAAAAGTTCCAAGCAAGCTTCCATTAATAATTTTTCAGCAAATGGATCGCCAATTTGCACAGTTGGTCTTAAGCTTTTACTAGATTCATTAAAACTATCACTTGCCATCACTGCTCCACCAAGCCCGTCACGACCGGTTTTTGAACCTACATAAATTACAGGATTGCCTACACCTTCAGCTTTTGCATAAAAAATATCTTCGATTTTGCAAGTTCCAAGTGCAAAAGCATTAACTAAGATATTTCCATTAAAACACTCATCAAAAGCACATTCTCCACCTATGGTAGGTACACCCATGCAATTACCATAGTGTGAAATTCCGCTTACCACACCTTTAACTAAATATTTTTGATGTTTGCCTATTTTTTCATCATGGATATTACCAAATTTTAAAGAATTCATACCCGCAACAACTCTTGCACCCATGGTAAAAACATCGCGCAAAATTCCGCCCACACCTGTAGCTGCGCCCGCAAAAGGCTCTATAAAACTTGGGTGATTATGACTTTCTACTTTAAATACAGCCGCCATTCCTTTGCCTATATCTATTACTCCAGCGTTTTCACCAGGACCTTGGATTACCCAAGGAGCTTTAGTTGGAAAGCCATTAAGGTATTTTTTACTTGATTTATATGAGCAATGCTCGCTCCACATAGCAGAAATTACTCCAAGCTCTAGCAAATTAGGCTCTCTACCTAATATATTTAAAATTTCTTGATATTCCTCATCGCTAATTTTGTGTTGTTTTATAATTTCTTTATCCATTTTCTCTCCTTTTTTTATTTACCTAAACAAAAATTACTAAACATAGCATCTAAAATTTCATCTCTTTCAAAATCTTTTGTAAATTGGGCTATTTCTCCTATGGCTAAATTTAGTTCAAAAGCAAAAAGTTCTAAAGAACTTTCTTTTAATAAATCCCTTGCGCGCAAAATAGCTTCGCTAGCATTCTTGCAGGCATTGAGTATTAAGGTATTGCTTATTAGCATTCCATCACCATCTAAAGTATTTAAGTATTCATTTAAATTTTCCTTTATGGCTTGGGTGTTTTCTTGAGCACAAATGCGTATACAAGAAGTGCTAATTTCATGTTGAAATTTGGTAACTAGGTCGCTTTTATTTAAAACATAAATGATTTTTTTATCACAATTTTTTAAAGCTTGTAAAATACGCTCATCTTCTTCTTCAAATTCTTTAGAACCATCAAAAACAGCTATGATGATATCTGCTTCTTTAATGCTTTCATAGCTTAAATTAACTCCGATTTTTTCTATCTCATCATCTGCATTTCTTATACCTGCTGTGTCGATGATTTTGATTAAATGCGAGCCTATTTTTAAACTTTCCTCGATACGATCTCTTGTGGTACCTGCAATATTAGAAACAATAGCCCTATCAAAAGCCAAAAGTGAATTTAACAAGGAACTTTTTCCTGCATTTGGTTTACCGATAATAGCAACTTTAAAGCCCTCTATAAGTCCTTTTTTGCTTAAAGAAATATCTACTATATCGCGTAAAAGTTTTGAATTTTTTTCACACATAGTGATAATTTGATCAAGTAAATCTTGTGGTAAGTCATCATCTGCATAATCAATACTAGTTTCTACAAAAGCAAGAGTTTGAACAAGATCTATTCTAATAGAATTTAAAAATTTACTTAAATCACCTTTAATATTTTTTGCTATGATATTTGCAGCACTTGCTGATTTTGACATGATGGCATCTTGTATACTTAAAGCTTTTAAAAGATCCATTTTTCCATTTAAACAAGCTCTTTTGCTAAATTCACCAGGGTTGGCAAGACGCGCTCCTGTTAAAATAAGCTCATCGAGCAAAATTTCACTTAAAGAAAAGCCTCCGTGGAGTTGAAATTCTACTATATCTTCTCCTGTAAAAGAGTAGGGTGCTTTAAAATAAATTACTAAAGCTTCGTCTAAAAAATCGTTGTTGTTTTTATAAAGTTTGCACAAATGTGCATAGCGTGGTGTTAGTTCTTTTTTGTGGGTAATTTTTAATGCAAGCTCTAAAGCTTTTTCTCCACTTACTCTAATAATACTTATAGAGCCCACTCCATGGGCTGTGGCAATGGCAGCTATAGTATCATTCATTCATTTTTCTTCAAAAAATCATTCACAACGATGTATCTTTGATCGTCATTTTGTTTGATAGCTACATATTTGTCAGGAAAGCGTTCTCTTAATTTTTCTAAAGCAAGTTTTAGCCAAATTCCATCAAGTGGTTTTGTTTGAACTCTTCCTGTGTTTTCTACTTTTTCTATAAGAATTTTTAAATAATTTTCTATAGCTTGGGTTTGATTTTCTAAAAATTGAGCAATTTCTAGTCTTGGTTGAATTTTGTATTTAGCGCTAAGCCAATTATAAAGCAAATAAGAAAAAGCCTTATATCTATGAGCTTCTTTGCCTATAAGTAAAGCCGCATCTTCTCCATCAAGTTTTATCAATACACAATTTTCATCCCAAACACTAACTTGTATAACCTTGATGTCAAAATCAAAAGTTGCTAGTAGCTTTTCTAATGAAATTTTTATCTCATCGATATAAGAAGTGATATTTCTTTCTTCTGAAGATTCTTTATGAAATGAATCAAAAATGGCATCATTTTTTACTTTATAATGCTCCTTAGGTTGAGCAATATCTTCAATTGGTTTTTGAAAATTTTCTTTGTATTCTTTCTTTGGTTCGTTTTTATCAAAGTTTTTTTGCGTATGCTTGTTAAATTTCTCATTATGAAATTTTTTAGTTTTTTCTTGATGAGGTTTTTGAATTTTTTTATGCCCTTTGATACAAATAATAGCATTTTTTCTAAACAAACCAAAAAATCCTGCTTTAGCATGCTGAATAACTTCATATTCTAGATCAATCACAGAGCACTCAAGTTGCTTTGAGGCTTCTATGAGTGCGGTTTGTAAGTCTTTAGCTTCTATGTTCATGTTTAGCTATTTCCTCTTTTTTGTGGTTTTTGAAAAGTTTATTTACAATCACTTGTTGAATAAGTGAGCATATATTATTTACACACCAATATAAAGTTAAACCTGCTGGGAAGGTTAAGAAGAAGAAAGTGAAAATTAATGGTAAAAATTTCATAATCTTTTCTTGCATAGGATCTTGTATGGCCATTGGTGTGATAAGTTGTTGGATAAACATAGTTAGACCCATAAATATAGGTAAAATAAACCATGGATCCATTACGGATAAATCTGTAATCCAAAAAGCCCAAGGTGCAGCTTTAAGTTCTATGGCATTTAGTAAAACTCTATAAATTGCAAAGAAAATTGGAATTTGAATAAGTATAGGCAAACATCCACTCATAGGATTTGCGCCATGTTTTTTATAAAGTTCCATCATATGTAAATTCATTTTTTGCGGATCACCTTTATAGCGCTCTCTGATTTCTTTCATTTTAGGTGCCAAATCTTTGAGTTTATTCATAGAAATCATTGATTTATAAGTAAGTGGGAAAAGAATAATACGCACGATTAAAGTCATCACTACAATAGCCCAACCCCAATTACCCAAATAACCATGTAAGAAATTTAAAAATTCAAACATAGGTTTAGCTATAAAAGTAAACCAACCATATTCTACCACATCATCTAAATCAGCATGAATGCTTCTTAAAATTTCATGCTCTTTTGAGCCAACATAACCGCTTGCTTTAAAAGTATTTGTCGCACTTGCAAAAACGATAGAGTTTTCGCGATTATCTTTAGTAACTACAGCATTAAGTGGTTTTTCAAAATTATAAAAGAAAGCACTATAATAGCGATCTGAAGCTGCCATAAGGGTTACATTAGAAAAACTTTCATCATTTTCTACATCGCCATCTTCTAACATTGTGATTTTATCATCTTTATCTAAGATTAAAACCCCATGCACTGTATAGCTATCAACCGCTATATTTGGACGATAACCTGGAGTGATAAAATAAGCTGCGTCTTTGCTTAGATTAACCTCTAAATCGTAGTTTCCATATTTATGGAAAGTGATTTTTTTAGTTACTACTAAATCATTTAGATTTTGAGTGAGGATTAAGGTTGTGTTTTCATCGCTTACATTGATAGTTTTTTGACTTGTGGTATATGAAGTATTAAAAGCTTCTTGATTGATTTTTACATCGCTAAATCTTACTTCTAGTGGTAAAGGTGATAAAGAAGTATCTATTAGATTAATACTTTTACCATTTTCGTCTTTATATTTTTCATCACTTAGATAAAATTTAGCTATTCTACCTAAAGAGTCAATATGTGCTTCAAAATGCTCACTTTTAACAACTGCTATTTCTTCTTTTTGATTAACACTAAGTTCTGTTTTTGGAGCCTGGGTGTTTGTGCTTGTAGTGCTTTGTGGGGCTGAATTGTTTTGTTCTATTTGGGTGATATTTTGCTCAGTTTGTGGAGCTTTGGGGATAAAAAAATAATCATAAACTACAAAAAATAAAAATGATAATACAACAGCAATTAATATGCGTTTTTGTTGAGATAAATTTTCTGACACGGATTGTCCTTTGGAAATATAATCTTAATTAAAAAAAATTGATTATCGTTGCAAGGGATATAAAGATAGTTGAGTTGTTTTAAAGCATTAAAACTAGGTTTAAAACATATACCTGAGTTTAGATTATTCTTGCGTATTTTAGGATAATCAATACCACCTTTAAAAAACGGATTGCATTTTAAAATTCTTAAAAAAACTGCACCAAATGCTTTAAAAATATTATTTTTTTTAAATTGCCACAAGGCATATTCAGAGCAACTTGGGTAATACCTACAGCATTGTGGTTTAAAAGGACTGATAAAGAGTTGATAAAATCTGATAAGTTTTAGACAAGCTATTTTATACATCCTATTTTTTTCAAACCCCATTTCAAGTTTTTTTCTAATTTTAAAAAAGGAATTTCATTGATACTTGTTTTGGCTACAAGTATGTATTTTCCGTTTTCAACTTGATTTTTAACCTGAAAAAAAGCTGATCTTAAGAGCCTTTTGGCTCTATTTCTTACGACAGCTTTTCCAACTTTTTTGCTAGCAACAACAGCGAATTTTTTTTCATCACTTAAAATGTAAAAGATGATCATGCCTTCGCAATGCCATTTTTTACCTTCTTTATAAATTGTTGCAAACTCTCCTAAGTCGTTAATACTTAGAAAATCTTTTATACCGCTAATCTTTTTCTACCTTTAGCGCGTCTAGCATTGATCACTTTGCGACCATTTTTACTTTTCATGCGTACACGAAAGCCGTGAGTTCTTTTTTTAGGGGTTTTATGTGGTTGGTATGTTCTTTTCATATTTTTTCCTTAAACTTAAAATAAAAAACAAAATAATAAGCGAGTATGTTAGCAAAATCTTACTTAAATCTGCTTTTAATTAAGAGTTATTTTAAAACTTTTTGCTAAATTTTGATTTTATTTTTTAAATTAAGGAAAAATAATGGCTTTTGAAATTTGTGAGAGTAAAAAAGAAGATTTAGAAAAAATTTTGGAATTACTCAAAGAGCTTGCTATTCATGAAAATATGCTTGATGATGTAAAATGCACAACTAAAGAACTTGAAGAATCATTTTTTAAACATGAATATGCTAAGGCTTTGAGCTTAAAGGTTGATGGTGAGATAATAGGCTATGTGATGTATTATTTTACTTTTTCATCTTTTTGGGGTTTAGGTGGATTATACCTAGAAGATATTTACATACAACCAAAATATAGAAAAAAAGGCTATGCTAGAGCTGTTTTTAAATATTTAGCGCAAATTTGTAAAGAAAAAAATCTCAAACGCTTAGAGTGGGTTTGTTTAAATGATAATGATTTGGGCATTGAATTTTATACCAAGTTAAATGCAAGACATATGAGTGAGTGGAGAACTTATCGTTTAGAGGGTGAAAATTTAGAAGCATTGATGTGATGAATAAGCGTAGTTTGTATTATCTAAAAGCTTTTGGTTATGAATACTTTAATGAGCAAAAGCAAATTAGACATTTTAACTTAAGCTTTAAAGAATTAAATGAAAGAGTGAAAACTTGCAATCTTTGTCATTTTTCTAGGCTAAGAAAGCATAGTTTAATGGAAAAAGAAGCCAAAAATGCTAAAATTTTGATTTACCAAGCTTTTGTTGATAAAGAAGAAAATGAAAGTGGAAAGTTTTTTGCTTCTAAAAATAAGCAAGAGTTTTTAAGATTATGCAAAGAGCTTTTAAATTTAAAAGAAGATGAAATATATTTTTCTTATATGTTTAAATGTTTTAGTAATTTTAAAATAGATGATCAAGCATTAAAATTATGCTTGCCATATTTTTATAATGAGCTTGATTTTGTAAAAGCAAAGATTATTTTATGTCTTGGTCAAGAAGCTTTTGCGAGTTTGGGTTTTGAGAATTTTCAAAAATACAAAGGGCAATGTATGCGTTTTAATAATGCTTTGCTTTTGCCAAGTTATGATTTGAATTTTGTGAGTAAAAATCCTAGCTTTTATACTGAATTTATAGATGATATTAAAAAAATAAAAGGTTATTTATGAGAAAAAGTTTAGTTTGTTTGTTGATGAGTTTTGTTTTAACTTTAAGTGTTTTTGCAAAAGAGCAAAAGCCATCACCCATAGAACCTAGCGAATCTTTTTATCCTAATTTAGAATTTCAAAATTGTGACAATGATTGTTTGTTTACTTTGCTAGAAACAGGACTTTATTTTAATTTTTTATCAAGATTTAACAATGACAATGCAAATGAACTTTTGGTTAATATCTATACTAAACTTTTAAACTCCATTATAGATTTTGAAAAAAGAATTCAAAAAAATGCTAGCATAAAACTAGCTATTATTATACCTGAGCAAACGATTAAAAGCTATTCTAATACTATTATAAATTCAAGCATAGCGTATTTATTAAGACAAAGAGCACAAATAAAAGTAAAGGTGTTTTTAATAGGCACTGAAGATGAGAGCAAAATAGCTAAAGCTTTTAAACAAGCTCAAGATGAGAAATTTAATTATATCATCGCAGGTTTTACAGATAAGGGTGTGAAAATTTTATTAAAAGAAAATCTTGATTCTAATGTAAAAGTTTTCATACCAACTGCGCACAAAAGAAATTTTGATACGCAAAATGAAAATGTATATTTTGGAAGTATAGATTATCAAAAACAAATTCAAAGACTTTTAGAGTATTCAAATGGTAAAAATATTATTTTTTCAGATGGAACACCTTTGGCAAATCGCTTAGATGAGAATGTTTTAAACGCAGGGAATGGTAGTGAGAAAATTTATACTATTAATAGTTCTAAATTTGATTTTAGAAGCATTTTAAATCAAAATAGAAGTTTTCAAGATTCTAGTATTATTTTAAATACTTCTTTGATAAAAACAGCACTTATAAGCTCGCAAATAAGAACTTATGATATAGAGCCTTTTGTGCTATTATCAACTCAGATTAATTATAATCCTATTTTGCTAAGTTTAACGCAAATTAATGATAGAAAAAAACTTTTACTAGCAAATTCCATTTCTAATGAGGATCAAACTCTAAGCTATCTTAATGAGCTTTTTTCACAAAATATTAATTACAACTGGATAGCGTATGCAACTAGCGTGGGTCTTGATTATTTTTATACGCAGTTTTTAGATAAAGACTCTCAAAGAATTTTCGATGAGAGCTTAAATGATAATCAATTTGACTATAAGGTTAAGATCATACGCTCGCAAGGCTTAGGTTTTACTCCTTTGCAAAATCAGTAAAAACCTTAGCTATAGCCTCATCTATAGGGGCTACTTTTTCATTTTTTAAAAAAGCTAGGGTAAAATCAGCTTCAAAAAGCTTGGTATTTTCTTTATAAATCTCTTGTTTTATGCAAACTGAAGCTTTTTTAAGCTTTGTGATAAATGTTTTTACTTCTATAAGATCTCCAAGTTTAGCGGGTTTTAAAAAGTTACAATTTGCTTTTGTAAGTAGAAAATGTCCTGTGCTTTTGTCAAAAATTTTTGCATTTTTTTGAAAAAATATCTCACTTCTTGCTCTTTCGCAAAATTTTAAGTAGTTGCTATGGTATACCACTCCACCTGCATCGGTATCTTCATAATAAATTCGTATTTGCATTTAAAATCCTTTAGTTTGGTATGATAGTGTTTTTTCTTGCTGTTTTTTGAAGGGAAAAGATGATTAAACCTACTATTAGTGTATAGAGTGTGATTAAAAGATTTTCAAAAGCATTGTAGCTATTATCTCCGATGAGATTTGCTATGCCAAAGATTAGTTTTGGTTGATTTATAATACAACAAAGAATAACAGCAAATGAAAAAAATATTCTAAAAACATTCCAAAGCATAAAAATAAGTATATATGTGTAAAAAATAAAAATAAAGCCATTATAGCTTTCAAATTTATATATAAAATTTATATTTATATATTTTATTATACTATTGTTATTATATTCATTTATAAAGTGCTGAAAATTTAAACCATATTTTGAAAAAAAATATAAGCATAAAAAAACCGTTATGGTTGTAGCTAGCCATTTTAAATTTAAGACCAAATCTGTATGATGATCACAAAGATTTCTATAAAATATTAATTGCCATTGTTCAACTTTTTCTTTTAAGGTTTTATCTTTTTGGTGTTTTAATTCCAATTCTCTAGCATAAAGCTCTTGTGCTCTTAATTCTGAAGCATCGATTAGATTGTGATGAGCTATGCGGTTGCTTTTTAGTTTTCTAAACAAATCTCTTAAATTTGCTGGCTTTGTAAAATCATCATTTTTGTTTTTATTTTCTAAATTTGGTAGCTTTGTTAAATCATTGCTGTCTTTGCTTATGTCTTTAAAGTTGTATTGTATATGTTCTTGTTTTATATTAAACTGATTAGAAAAAGTACAATTTATAAATTTTGGTTTGCTATTCAAAGTAGTATTGTCAAAAACTACGATATTGTTAAATATTACATTTTTAAAATTTAAATCTTTTATATACATGTTTTCAAAATTGACAATGCCTTTAAAGGTAGTATCTTGAAAATGGTATATTTGATCTACTATATCATTAGTGTTAGTTTCATTTAGTTTTTTATCGGAGATAAATTTAATGTTATTAAATTTCACCTCGCTAAATATGATTATATTTTTAAAAAAAGAAGTGTTTCGAAATAAAATTGAATCTTTAAAATTTGTATGAAAAAAAATAACTACATGGTTAAAATTTGTATAGCTAAAACTTGTTTCACTTTCAAATTGCGCTATACTAAAACTAATCTTAGCTTTAAATTCCACACTATCAAAAGAAACTTTACCTTTAAAAAATGTTTCTCTGAAATTATTTTCTATGTTTTCTTGACTTGTATATTCAGCTAAGAATTTTGCTTCTACAAATCTAGCTTCGCTTTCAAAGCGTGCTATTTCAAAACTAACTCTAGCTTTAAATTTCACACTATCAAAGAAGGCTTTATCTTTAAAAACTACCTCTCTGAAATTATTTTCTATGTTTTCTTGGTTTGTATACTTGGCTGAGAATTTTGTTTCTATAAACCTAGCTTCGCATTCAAATTTTGTTAAACTAAAGTTAACTTGGTTGCTAAAAAGTGCACGTGAAAAATCAATTCTTTTTTCAAAAATACATTGTTCAAAACTGACTTTTTTATGAAAATTAGATCTTCTAGCAGTAATTTGACTTTTAAAAACACAGTCTATGAAAAATAATTCTACATTATTATCATTTGCAAAATAAATATAATCGATTTCGCAGTTTGCTATAGTGATCTCGTTTATTTGTTTTTGTTCTAGAATGCTTAAATCAATTTTATTGATATTGGTATTGCAAATAGTTATTGTATTCTCATTTATTTCTACATTTGTATCTTTGATATTTTCTTGTACTAATATACCATAAGATTCTAGAAGCTTTTGCATTTATTTTGCCTTGTTTTATGTGTCTAATAAATTGTAAATTTTATCTAAAATGCTATAAGAAAAGCATAAAATATTCTTGATTTTATATCTTATGTTAAAATTGTATTTTATATCATCAAAAAAAGGAAAATCATGCAAGTGTTGCAAAAAATGTTTAAATTACTAGCTATTATAGCTTTTGTTTTTAGTGTAAATGCTAATGCGTTAAGTGAGGGTAAAGAGTATATTACCTTAAAAACGCCTATCCCAAATGCACAAAATTCTTTGATAGAAATTTTTTCTTATCGTTGCATTCATTGCTATAATCATCATCAGTTTCACACTCTAGCAAAGGTTAAAGAGGCTTTGCCAAATTTAAAATATGATCTTTTTTCGGTAAGTTCTATGCTCGAGTATGGTGGTGCTTTAAATGAGATGTTTGCTTTAGCTTCTTTTAAAGAAAAAGCTTTAGGTTTAGATGTTACTAGTGAAAAAAGTCTTACCTATAAGCTTGCTGATGTGTATTTTATAAGTCATTTTGAGCAAAAGTTAAATTTAAACAATCTTGATTTATTTTACAAAATAGGCTTAAATGCTATCGGTGCTAATAAAGAAGAATTGCAAAAATTTTTACAAACTAAAGAAGCCAAAGAGCTTTTAGCTGCTTATGATGTGGCTAATGAAATTTCAAGAAATTATGGCACGCCTGCTTTTGTAGTAAATGGTAAATATCAAATCAATCCTGAATATATCACTTCTTTAGAAGAACTAATCCGTATAGTTAAAGAACTTTCTACTAAATAATGCTTTTAAAAAAGCATTATTTAGCAATCTATCTTCTTTTATTTTTATGATAATATATTATCGTTTTTTTTTTTTTTGATAATTGCATTTTATTTTGTAAATTTTTTCTTATATTTAATAAATATTTAAGTTATGTTAATATAGCTTTACAAAGTTTATAATAAGTATTTGTAATTTATTATAAATAATAAAAAAATAAGGAGAAATAAAATGAATTTTAACTTTAGTAATTTGTCTAAAGCAGTAGCAATAGCTGCTTTTGTTTTTGGTGTGAGTGCAAATGCGCTTAGTGAAGGCAAAGAGTATATCACCTTAAAAACGCCTATCCCAAATGCACAAAATTCTTTAATAGAGGTGTTTTCTTATCGTTGTACGCATTGTTATGATCATCATAAATTCAATACAATCTCAAAAGTTAAAGAAAAATTACCACAATTAACTTATAAATTTTATCCTGTTAGTTCTATGGGTGATTATGGAAAGCAAGCTAATGAAATTTTTGCTTTTGCTGCTTTTAAAGATGAACAAAATAAAGTAAGTCAAAGTGATAAAAATAGTTTAACTCATAAAGCTTCTGAAGCATATTTTAATGCTTATTTTAAGAAAAAACAAAGATGGGGAAATGGAGCCAATCCTGAAGCGTTTTATGAAGTAGGATTAAAAGCAATTTCAGCAAGCAAAGAAGATTTAGATAAGTTTTTAAAAACTCCTGAAGCGGGTAAAATTTTAAAATCTTATGAAAGCGCTAATGATATTTCTAAAAACTATGGCACACCTGCTTTTGTAGTAAATGGTAAATATCAAATTACACCGCAAGCTATCACATCTCCGCAAGCTTTGATAGAAATAACAGAAGAGTTAAGTAAGATGTAAGTTTTTGGAGTATTTTATGAGTTCTTGTCCTGTTAGTAGAGTTAGTGCTTGGCAAAACACTAGAATACCTTGGTTGATAATGGTTGTAGCTATGATAAGTTTAACTTTCATAGCACACTTTTTGTTTCAAGAATACCTTTATATGGAGCCTTGTGAGCAGTGTGTTTATATAAGATTTGCCATGTTAACTATGGCTTTTGGTGGTATTTTAGCCTTGATAGATCCTAAAAATGATTATTTGAAAATTTTTGCATATACTTTTGTATTTTGGGGTATATGGCTTGGTATAGAGTATTGTCTTACTCTTAATCATATCCACGAAGTAGTACATTCAGAAAATCCTTTTGCTGGTGTTGATGGGTGTAGAGAAATTCCTATATATCCTTTTAATTTACCATTGCATGAATGGGCACCAGGATGGTTTTTACCAACAGGTGAGTGTGGTATGGATACACCTATAGTACCTGAAGATGTTTATGGTAGTTTAAATGCTTTTCAGAAATTTTTTGTTGGAACTCCTCCAAATTTTGAAGATGGGTTGTATAGTAATGGTTGGTATTTGATTCCTAGTATGGAATTTATGAATATGGCGATTTGCTGCTTATTGGCTTTTGTTGTTTGTTTGGTGATTTTAGGAGGCATGTTTGTTTCTTATGTATTTTCACACCCTAAGGCTAAAATTTACGCTTTGATTGTCTTGGTGTTTGTGATTATTCTTAAAATTTTAGGTGAGCCAAGTGTGCAAATGGCTTAGTAGTATTAAAAAAAGGAGAAAAAATGAAAATTAGTAAAATTGTAAGTAGTATTTTGCTTGCTAGTAGTGTTGTTGTAGTTGCACCTAATGTTTCTTTAGCTATGGGTGGACCTAGTGGTGCTAGTATTAATTGGGAAATTCAAGGTAAAATTGGTGCTATAAAAATAAATCCTTATGGTTTATCCCCGCTTAGTGCTGTAATTATGGATGGTGGATACAAACTAAGCGATGTAAGCGTAACTATAGTTCCAAAGCCAAATGGACAGACTATATCTTATAAGGTTAGCCCTAGTAAAATTAAAACATATGGAGGAATTCCTGTTTTTGGACTTTATCCATCATATTTAAATACAGTAAAAGTAAGTTATACCAAAACTGCTTTTGGAAAAAGTGAAAAAGTAGTAGATGAGGTATATAAAATAGCAACTGGTGGAGTAAATATAGAAGCTAGTGGAAGTCTTATGCAAAGAGGTGTACCTTTTGAAAAAGTAGAAGTGATTAAAGTAGATAAGGGTTTTGAAGATAGATTGTATTTGGTTAATAATGCTCCAGGAAGACAAAGTGGTAAAGGTTCTCAGTCTGTATGGAATAATCCAGCAGGTGGTGCAATGGAGTGGGATGAGAATTCAAATGCATTTATCATTGATACAAAAGGTGAAATTCGTTGGTATTTAGATAGTGATAAATTAATGGATTGGGGTAATATCTATAAGCGTGGTATTATGATGGGTTTTCATCAAAATGAAGATGGGGCTTTGAGTTTTGGATTTGGTCAAAGATATGTTAAATATGATTTGATGGGTAGGGAAATTTTTAACCGTATTTTACCTTTTTCTTATATAGATTTTTCTCATTCTATGGATGATATGCAGAATGGAAATTACCTTTTAAGGGTAGCTTCTGCCAATGTTAAGCGCCCTGATGGTAAAAATGTGCGTTCAGTGCGTGATGTGATAGTAGAAGTTGACAAAAATGGCAATGTGGTAGATGAATGGAGACTTTTTGAAATTTTAGATCCATATAGAGCTAATATTATAAAAGCTTTAGATCAAGGTGCTGTTTGTTTGAATATCGATTCTAGTAAGGCAGGGGTTACTTTGAGTGATGAGGATTTAGCTAAAATGGATGCAAGTGATTCTTTTGGCGATATAGCAGGCACTGGAGTAGGGCGCAACTGGGCTCATGTAAATAGTGTAGATTATGATCCAAGTGATGATAGTATTATTATTTCAAGTCGTCATCAAAGTGCTATTATAAAAATAGGACGTGATAAAAAAGTAAAATGGATATTAGGAGCACACAAAGGATGGGGAGAAAAATATAAAAAAGCACTTTTACAACCTGTTGATAAAAATGGCAAAAAAATAGTTTGTGAGGATGAATATAGCAAATGTCCTGGTTATGAAAATGAAGAAGGTGGCTTTGATTTTACATGGACACAGCATACTGCTTTTAGAATAGATGAAAAATCTGATAAAAGATATGTTTATATCACAGCTTTTGATAATGGTGATGCAAGGGGTATAGAGCAACCTGCTTTTGCTTCGATGAAATATTCAAGAGCGGTTGTGTATAAAATAGATCAAAAAAATAAAACCGTAGAACAGGTATGGGAATACGGAAAACAAAGAGGTAATGAATGGTTTTCACCTGTTACTTCTTTAACTGAGTATCATAAAGATAAAAATTCTATAGTGGTTTATAGTGCTACTGCTGGAATGGCTTTTGATTTAAATAAAGGTGTTGCATTGGGTGAGCCAAGACCTGAAATAGATGAATTTAAATGGGGAGCTAAAGAACCTTCGGTACAAATTCGCTTTAGTGGAGCAAGTACTGGTTATCAAGCTATGCCTATTGATTTAGAAAAAGCATTTAAATAAGAAAAAGGGCTTTTTAAAGCCCTTTAAATTTTATAAATATCCTGCACCTAAAGCTAAGAAATAACCTACTATACAAGAAACAATCACACCAATTAAACCCGGCAAGATAAAACTGTGGTTGATAACAAATTTACCTATTTTTGTAGTACCTGATCTATCAAATTGTATAGTTGCAAGATCACTTGGGTATGTTGGTAAAATATAATATCCATAGCAAGCTGCTGCAAAAGCAATGATAATGCCTGGTTCAACACCAATGCCTAATGCAAGTGGCACAAAAGCTGCGATTGCCGCTGCTTGAGAATTAACAAATTTAGAAATTAATAAAAGCATAACCGCATAAGTCCAAGGGTGTTCTATAACGATATTACCTAAAGATTCTTTCATCATAGGAGTATGCACTGCAAACATAGTATCTGCCATCCAAGAAATTCCAAAAACAGCCACTAAAGCTATCATGCCTGATTTAAAAATTTCATTTTTTGCAATTTTACTTGCATCAAGTTTAGTAAAGATGATTAGCGCTGCACCTGCTAAAAGCATAAACATTTGAATCACAGCAACCATATTCATAGGTTTAGTAACACCTTTTGAGGTAAATTGTGGTCTAAGTTCTGGAAAAGCTCCAAGTATGGCTACTATCGCAATGGCTCCCAAGAAAATCCACATAGCTACCCATTGAATAGTTGGAAGTTTTTGTCCAAGAAGAGTTTTGCTATCACCGTAGATGTATTCTCTTTGTTCTGGATCTTTGATTCTTGCTTGAAAATCTGCATCTTTATCAAGATCTTTCCCTCTAAACCAAGAAAAAATTCCTATAGCCAAAACACCTACCAAGGTAGAAGGTATAGTAATGGCAAGTAAATCTACATAACCATCAAATCCTACTAAAGGATGTTTGTTAATTTCTGGATTTAAAAGTAGTGCTGTTAAACTTACAACAGCAACTGAAACAGGGCTTGCAATAATACCAAGCTGAGAAGAAATACTAGAAGCAGCCATTGGTCTTTCTGGGCGAATACCATTTTTAATAGCAATATCATAAATAATAGGCATCATGGTATAAACAACATGTCCTGTTCCGCAAAGCATGGTAAGAATGCAAGTTACAAATGGAGCTAAAATAGTTAAGAATTTAGGATTTTTTCTTAAAACTCTTTCTGCAACTTGTAACATTACATCTAAACCACCGCTAGCTTGCAGGGTTGCACTAGCAACAACAACAGCTAGGATAGTAAGCATAACATCAATTGAAGGTTTTCCAGGTGCTACGGCAAAACCAAAACTTAAAACTAATAAACCTATACCGCCTAATAAACCAAGAGCGATACCGCCTTTTTTTGCCCCATAAAAAAGACAAATAAGAACTACAGCTAGTTGGATACTAAATTGAGTGCCTTCGCTAAGGCTAGTTAGTATTTCCATACTCTCTCCTTGTTTGTAAAATATGCGAGAGTATAATGCAAATTTTATTAATAGTAAATAAAACTTTTTATTATTTAAATAAATATTTACCAATATTTTGAATTTATTTGTCAAAATATTGGTTTTTTTATCTATATATTACTGGTGATTTTTTAAAATTGTAAAAAGAATTTTACTGATTTTTTCGATAGAAGCTATTTCGCATTTTTCATCTGTTGAATGTGGACTATATATATTTGGCCCTATAGAACAACATTCTAGAGGTTGTTTTTCACTTATAATACCACATTCTAAACCAGCATGTATAGTGTAAAGCTTGGCGTTTGGATTTTCTTTTTTAAAATAACTTAGAATTTCTTCTCCAAATTTAGTATCTTTATTAGCCCAAGGTGGATAAAAATTTGCACTTGAAACATTACAATTTTGCATTTTAAAATAAGTTAAGGTTTCAAATTCTATATTTTTAAGCTCTTGTAAATCATTTGATCTTGCAAAAAGTTCAAAATGAAATTTACCTTCTTTTTCATAAGCTAATGAAAGATTGATACTTGTTTGGACTAAATTTAGATGATGATTAAAAGTTCTAACACCTTGTGCAAAAGCATTGATAAGATTTAAAATGATTTGAGAGTTTTTATAATATGTTCTTTTGATTTTACCTATATAATTTACTTTAAAATGATTATTTTCTTTTGGAGGATTTTTAAAAAACGCTACGATTTTAGCATGTTTTGGTATCGAATTTATTCTCTCGCCTGCTTTAAACTCGCAAAGTTCGCCTTGATTTTGAGTGATAAAGTAACTTGCTTCTTTGATAGAAGATTTGATGTTTTTAACAATATCAATCCCTGAATGTCCACCTTTAAAATCTATTGCCTCTATTTCATAGCATTCATCTTCTTTTTCATCTATTTCTAATTTCAAATTAGCAAAAATATCTACTCCGCCAGCACAACCTATAACAACTTCATCATCGCTTTCATGGTCTAAATTTAACAGCTTGTTTGAAATCAAAGTATGCGTAAGATTATTTGCTCCACAAAGGCCAACTTCCTCATCATTAGTAAAAAGACATTCGATATTTTCAAAGTCTTTTAAAGCTTGCATCATTAATGATACTCCTATGCCATTATCTGCACCTAAACTTGAGTTTTTAGCTTTTAAATATCCATTTTCTTCATACATTTGTATATTTGGAGCCTCCCCCATGCAAACCATATCATAATGGCTTTGTAAACAAATTTTTGGATTTCCTTTGTATGCGTGGATATTACCTGCATTATCAACGCTTACTTGACAGTTGTGACTTTTAGCAAAATCAATGAGAAAATTTTTTAATTCTTCGGTTTTAAAACTACAATGAGGTATTTGAGTAATTTGTTTAAAATTTTGTATAATTTCTTGCATAAATTTCTCCTTTTTATTGTAATTATGGCATATTTTTATATAGATGAGGTTTAAATGAAAATTTCTAAAAAGCAAATTAAATTATCAATAACCTTATTAAAAGAGCCAAAGAAATTTTTAATTGTGCTTTTTTTAGTCGCTTTTGCTTATGTTTTAAATTATGATAACGGCTCATATATCAATGCTAAAGTAAGTCGCGTGGTAGATGGAGATACTATTGAAGCTAGATTTGAAGATGAAAAACTTAAAATAAGACTTTTTGGTATAGACGCACCTGAGAGTGATCAAGCCTATGGAAAAATGGCTACGCAATTTTTAAAAGCTATTGTATTAAATAAAGAAGTTGTTTTAAATGTAAAAGATGAGGATAAATATGGTAGAATTTTGGCCATTGTGTACTTAAACGATAAAGATATCAATCAAGTTATGGTTAAAAATGGTTTTGCTTGGGCTTATGAATATTATAGTGATTTATATGTAAATGAGCAAAACTATGCTAAAGAAAATAAAAAAGGTTTATGGGTAGATGAAAATCCTATAGAGCCTTATAAATGGCGTAAACAAATAAGATTAAAATAGGAAAAGAGATGTTTAAAAAAATATTTTTCATTGGGTTTGTAGTATTGTTTTTTGGTGGCTGTTTTGTAAATGAAAGAGGAATTTCAAACCGCTTTTATGATGATTGCAAAGAATATTATGATGCAAGTGGGACTTACCATAAAGAATGCCCAAAGAACTGGGTAGATTTACCTTTAACCCCCGATTCCTTTTAAGGCTGCATTGAGTTCTTCTTGTGTAGTTTCTTGTTTAGCTGGTTCTTGCTGATTTTGATTGTTATTTGTTGTTTGTGTTTGTTTGAGCTTGAATATATGCTCTTCTGTTGTAACAACTTGAAAAGAAGCATCAAAAATTTTAATCTCATTTACAAAGCCAACCACTTTAACTTCTCTTTTTCTTGAGTCGTCACTAAACAAAGCGCTTGCTTCAAGATTTAGGATATCTCCAACTTTTAAAGGAGCATAGAAAAAGCTTCTTGAGCCTATTAATACGCTAAACTCTTTATTGATTGCAGCTTGAGCTATATAATTTGCCGCGTTAAATACAAATCCACTATGTACTAGCCCTAATTCATCTACTGCCATATCATGAGTTGTGATTAAAATACCTTTGGCGAAATTTTTTTCTATATGAGAAATACTTCCTGCTAAAGTATTATTTATCCCAGGACAAGTGATAAGTTCTGATTTAATGCGATTTAATTCTTCAGGATCTATTAATTCTTCTATACTAACAGCACTTGCTACTCTTGCCATTTTTACACCTTTAATTTAACATAAACTCTTTTTGGTGCCTCATAGCCTTCACAAGTTAAATTTGAATCTTGCTTATCTAAAAATTGATCTAAAGAATAAGAATCAATCCATTGTGTTTTTCTTTGTTCTAAAAGATCGGTTTGCTTAGTTGTTATGACTTCAAATTCACTAAATCCAGCTCTATGGCACCAATTTCTTAAACCCAATATCGACGGAATGAAAAAAATATTTGGTATTTTTGAATAAGTTTTTTGAGGAATAAGTGCTATTTCTCTTTCATCTTCTATATACATAGTATCTAAAAAGACTATGCCATTTTTATTTAAAGATTGCTTGAGTTGTTTTAGCATGGCTATAGGATCACTACGATGATAAATTACTCCAAGGCAAAAAATCACATCAAATTTTATGCCATAATTTGGCACATCAGCTACACCTAAAAGCTCATATTGTATAGGAGTTTTTGCAATAGAGTTTAAAAGTAAAAATTGTAAATAATACTTAATAGAAGGATCAAAACCTATGAGTTTTGAAGGACTAAATTCAAGCATTTTAAACATATAATAACCATTATTACAGCCAATATCTGCAACTATTTTACCTTTGATTTCTTGCATATATGGCTTTAATATATTAAATTTTATAAAACTTTGCCATTCTGTGTCTATAAATAAATCATTAATTTTAAAAGGCCCTTTACGCCAAGGTTTTAATTCTAAAGCGATATCTTTAATCTCACTATCTAAGCTTTTATCACAAAAAATATCAAAACTTTCATTTATAAGATAATTTGAGTTTTGAACTTTTGTGCTAAGTTTTTGAATTCTTTTATATAAAGGATGTTTTAAAATTTGCTTTAACAAAGCATTATCTTGCATATTTTTCCTTGAAAAACTCCCTTATTTGAGAGTTTTATTATTGAAGTAGGCTTGCTAGTTTAGTTTGTAACATTACATTTGAATGAGCATTTGCAAATAAAAACGCATTTTCTTTTAGATAATTTGCATTAAAATCATTGATATTTTGTGCTAAGTCGTTATTTTGCAATTTGCTTTCAGCTTCTTTGGTATTTATGCTAGTTTGCAAAGATGAGTTGATATTAGAATGAATAGCGTTAATCCCAGCACCAATATCTGCGCGTAAAGAACTTACTTGATCTTGAAAATCGCGAATTCCATCTTGGTTTTCAAGGCTTAAATTTGCTGTACTTGGTTGATTTAAATTAATACTTTCAACCCCAGCTCCAACAACAAAATCCATACTTTGGAAAACATTTTTTCCGTTAAAAGTTGCATTTGAAAATGCATCATTGATTGAACTTATAAGTTTATTTGCTTCAGCGTTTAGCATACTTTTTTGTCTGTCATTTAATGCAGCGCTATTTGAGCGTACAGAAAGTTCATTAAGTCTATCTGCAGTAGCTGATATATTGCTTAGTGTTGAATCGGCAATTTGTAAAACACCCACTGAATCATAAGCGTTTAAAATACCTTGATCTATAGTGCTATACTGACTTCTTAAAGAATCAGCTATAGCTAAATTTGCCCCATCGCTTCCGTCTATAGCACGCATTGCGGCTATATTTTCTAAAGCTTTTTCTTGGCTTTTTTGAGCTTGATTTAAGTAATGGTTTTGTTGAGTTGTTCCTATATCGCCTATTTTCATCTTTGACTCCTTTTAAAGACTTGTTTTATTATATCACTTTTTTGTTTTAAAATTTAAAAAAAACAAAATTACCTGTGATAACATGATAATTTTCATCACAACTTCACTTGCACCATGAATTTTTATAAATTCTTGAGTCTTAGTTGCTTCTTCTCCTAAGCTTTGCGCTTCTAAAACATAAGCAGTGAAGTAAAATACAAAAAGCAAACTTAGTGCCAAAATGATTAAAGAAAGCATAAATTTTGAAAAATTTATTTTAAAAGTTAAATTTTTGTCTTTGAATGAAAAAATTTCCATTAAAATAGATAAAACACTCACACCTAATAAAACATAACCAAATTGCACAAAAATGTGTGTCATTAAAAGCCCACTTTGAAAATGAGTTAAAACCCCTTCGCCTATGAATTTAGCAGGATAAAATATAGTCGGAGCTAAAAATACACCTATGCTAATTTCAATCCCAATTAAACTTGCTAATAAAAATAAATATATTGATTTCATATTTTCTCCTATAAAAAGATAATTATAGTCTAATTTTTTAAATTCCACGCAACAAAGGCTCTATCAAATCCATTATAATCTTGATAAAAGGTAGCCTTGAAATCATTTTCTTTGAAAATTTTATTTAAAATTACTTTTTGATCATAACCAAACTCGCATGCCAAAACTTTTGTGTTATTATTTTTAGCAAAAAGGATAATTTCATGCAAAATTTCCCAGCCTTTATCCCCACCAAATAAAGCATTGTGCGGTTCATTTTGCACCCATTTATCCAAAGGATAGTCATTTTTTATGTAAGGTGGATTAGAAAAAATAAAGTCAAAATTTCCACGCATATTTTTAAAATCGCAAAGTTGAAAATTAATTAAATTTGAAACATTATGAAAATCTGCATTTTTTTTAGCAAGCTCTAGTGCTTTTGGATTAATATCACAAGCTTGTATAAAAATTTGTTTTAACTTTGCTAGAGAGATGCTTAAAATTCCACTTCCAAAACCGATCTCAAGTATATTTTTAAAAGAGTTATGATCTAAAATTTCTAAGCATTTTTCAAGTAATATTTCACTATCAAAGCGTGGTATCAAAACTCCTTTTTCTACGAAAAAATCTAAACCATAAAATTGTGTTTTTTTAAACAAATACTCAAAAGGCTCGCCGTTTAAAAATCTATCTACATATTCTAAAAAAACTTTTTCATCAATTTGAAATTCAGGATTTAAAAAAATCCAAGCCTTATCTTTTTGCAAAAGCTCACAAAGAATAAAAAGTATATATTCTTTGTGAGCAGGATCTTTTGCATAAGCTTGCTTTAAAGCTTGTTTGATTGAAATCATTGCAAAGCTTTGATTCTATCATAAATACAAGGATGACTTAGATGAAAGAAAGTATAAATTTTACTTGTTTTAACAAAGGCTTTGTTTTCTTTTGCTAAAGCTATGAGGGCATTTTTCATATCTTCTTTAGAACTTAGTTTTGCTCCATGTAAGTCAGCATTAAATTCATTTTTTTGACTCATTTTATTAAATAGTGGAGAGATAATAAAAGTAAAAATATTTCCAAAAATCAATAAAAGTGCAAAAACTCCAGCATTTACTCCATCTAAGTGACTTTCAATATAAAAAAAGCTTGGTAAATGAGCAAAGATAAAAAATAAAGCAAAAAGCATCAAAGCACTAGAAAATAACATTTTTAGTAAATCTTTATGTACAAAATGTCCTAGCTCATGACCCAAAACAGCAATGAGTTCTTTTTCTTTTAAAGCATTTAAAAGCGTGTCAAAAAGTACTACTCTTTTGCTTTTAAATAAACCACCAAAATAAGCATTTAATCTTTTATCTCTTTTGCTTGCATCGATAATATAAACACCATTTGCACTAAAACCACATTTTTGCATCAAATTAGTGATTTTTTCTAATAAATTTTCATCTTCAAGTTTTTTCATTTTATTAAACATAGGTGCAATAAGTGTAGGATAGATAAGATTTATAATAAGTATGATTATAAAACTTAGGGCAAAAGCAACAATCCACCAGTATGTGTTAAAAAATTCAAAGCAAAATACTAAGGCATAGATGATTAAAAAGCCAAAAACGAGCATTAGAGCTAAAGATTTAATACTATCTTTAACAAAAAGCGCTAAAGTCATATTTGAAAAGCCGTGTTTTTTATCTTTTACAAAGCTTTCATAATAACTAAGTGGTAAATTTAAAATACTAATAATCAATAAAAATGCAAGTAAAAATAAAGTATTTTCTAAAGTAGAATTTTCTTTTATAAAAAATTCTTTTAAATACAAAAAGCCAAAGCTAATCCAAGAAATGTTAATTATCAGATTATAAAGATTAGAAAATATTTTGTATTTTTCATTTTCTATGGCGATATTTGCAGCGTTTTTATAATCATGCTCACTTAAAATAATTGCTTGTTTTTCTTTTTCTTTTTTTAAAAAAGAAATTTGCATATAAGATATAAAAACTAAAAAAGTTGTGTAAATACATAAAATAGTTATCAAAGTCATAATTTTTCCTTAAATAAATTTGAGTAATTTTATCTTATTTAAAATATATAAAGTTAATCAGTACTTTCACTTTTTTCCAAAACCTCAAAATAAGCTTCTTCTAAAATACTAAGTTCACTTTCTAAAGAGTTTAGCTTTTCATAAAGGGTATTTATACCTAGTTCTTGATAGATTGTGGGATTACTTAGAGCATTTTTTATTTCTTTTATTTCTTCTTCTAATTTATGAATTTTATCAGGATATGAGTTTAAAATTTCATTTTCCTTATAGCTTAGTTTTTTACTTGATTTTTCTTTTGTTTTTACGCTTGCGGTGGTGTTTGTTTCTAAGCTTTTAGAAAATTCTTCAAAGTCTTTATATTCTTTTTCATTTTCTAAATATTCACTATAAGAAAGAACTTCTATATTGATATTTGCATTATCTTCAAAAGCATAAAGTTTAGTTGCTATTTTATCAACAAAATATCTATCATGTGATACAAGTAAAATCGCACCTTCAAAAGAAAGTAAGTATTCTTCTAAGATATTAATTGTAGCTATGTCTAAATCATTTGTTGGTTCATCTAAGATTAATACATCATATTCTTTAGTAAAAAGCAAGGCTAGGGCAACTCTGTTTTTCTCACCTCCACTTAGTACACTCACACTTTGTTCTAAAAATTCTTTTGGAAATAAAAATTGTTTTAAATACCCATAAACATGCATATTTTTACCACGCACTTGAATGTGATCACCGCCATTTGGGCAAAAAATTTCTAAAAGTTTTTTATCAGTATTTAATAAGCTCCTGTTTTGATCAAAATAGCCTATTTTAACTTCACCTCTTTTAATTTCCCCACTATCAAGTGGAATTTGATCAAGTAAAATTTTTAAGAAAGTAGATTTGCCACAGCCATTTTTACCTACTATGGCTATGCGTTCACCTTGTAAAATTCGTGTATTAAAGTCTTTAAAAAGTGTCTTGTTGGCAATAGATTTTGAGATATTTTTAAGTTCAAAAAGCATTTTTTTGCGGTTTTGACTTTGAATTTGGTTAAAATTTTTGCTTGCTCTTTTGATTTCAAGTTGTAGGCGTTTGATAGCTCCTGGGTTTTTTTTAGCCTCTTCGCGCATTTTAAAAATGCGTTCTTTGCGTCCTTCGTTGCGTTTAAGCCTAGCTTTGACTCCTCTTCTTAGCCATTCTTCCTCACTTTTGAGTTGTTTAAGTAGGGTTTCATGGCTTTTAGCTAAGGAAGTTAAAATAGCTGCTTTTTTTTCTAGATATTGCGTATATCCACCCTCAAAAATACTTAATTTTCCTGCTTCTATTTCTACGCATTTTTGTGCTATCGCATCGATAAAATATCTATCGTGAGAGATGAAAATAACACACATTTTAGAGGCTTTTAATCTTTCTTCTAAAAAGCTACTCATATATACATCTAGATGGTTGGTTGGCTCATCAAGCAATAATATATCAGGATTTTTCAGCAAAAGTGTGCAAAGTCCTACACGTCTTATCTCGCCCCCACTTAAAGAGCAAAGTGTTCTGTCTTTATACTCTAATAGTTTAAACTCTTCTAGTATTCTTTGTATTTTTTGGTCTAAATTCCATGCATCTTTTGAATCTATAAATAAACTTAATTCATCTACTTTTTTTAAATATTCTTTATTTTCTGGATCAAGAGCTAGTTTTTCGTTATAGTTTTCAAATTCTTTTAAGGCTTGGTAAATTTCTTCAAGTTCTTTTTTGATGGCTTCGCTCACGCTTAAGGTGCTTTCAAAACTTACTTGTTGGCTTAGCATACCTATACTAGCGTTATTTTGTTTAATCACTCTACCGCTATCTAGTTTTAAAGTCCCCATAAGGGCTTTTAAAAAGCTTGATTTTCCTTCACCATTTTTGCCTATAATGGCGATTTTTTCTCCTAAATTTGCACTAAAATTTGCATTTTCTAAAACTATTTTTGTATTAAATTTCTTATTTGCGTCGATTAAATCTATTAAAGCCAAATTTCTTTCCCAAATGTTTTTTTGCGATTTTACTTTAAAAAGTATTAATTTTGCTTAAATAAAATTACACTATGAGAGTGTTTGTTTTTTTTACTTTACTAGTTTTATTTTTTGCTTTGGCAAATTGGTATATTTATAAAAGATTTTTAAGTAGGGTTGATTTTTTAAAACCTTATAAGAAGTTTGTAATAGCTTTTGTTTTAATAGTTTTTGCATGTGAATTAATCTTTTTTATAAATATGCGCGGGGATTTTTTGCATGAAAAGCTTTATTATATTTTGGCTATTTTTCCTACCATTACTTGCTTTTTTTTACTTTTTGGAGTGGTTTTTGAAATTGGTTCTTGGATTTTTTTTAATGAAAATAAAAAAGAGCAAATTTTCAGTGTCCAAAGAAGAAAGTTTTTAAAATTAATTTTTGATTCTTGGCTTATTATACTTAGTGTTAGTATGGTATTTAAAGGTTTTGTAAATGCTATCAGTACACCTAAGGTTAATGAGGTAGATATTAAAATTAAAAATTTAAAAGAAGATTTAAATATAGCTTTGCTTTCTGATGTGCATTTGGGAAAAAATTTAGGAGAAGATTTTTTAAAAACCTTAATCGATGAGGTTAATGCTTTAAATGCTGATATAATCATCATAGCTGGGGATTTAATCGATGCAGATATTGCTAGCATGCCTTATATTAATTTATTAGAAAATTTTAAATCAAAATATGGCACTTATTATGTTTATGGAAATCATGAGTATTATAATGATATAAATACAATAAGTAAAAGGCTTAAAACACTTAAGAATTTCAAAGTTTTAGAAGATGAAAGCGTTGATTTTGGGGATTTTACTTTAAGTGGGACTTTGGATTTGGCTGCTAAACGTTTGGGTTTTAAAGAAAGCAATATAGAAAAAATCAAAACTCAAATCAATCAAGAAAAAGTTAATATTTTAATCACGCATCAGCCAAAATATGTAAAAACTTATGATATAAGTGGGTTTGATTTGATTTTATCAGGACATACTCATGCAGGACAAATTTTCCCTTTTTCTTTGCTGGTATATTTAGAACAAGGTTTTGTGTATGGGCTTTATAAATTAAGCAAGGATAGTTTGCTTTATGTAAGCAGTGGAGCTGGATTTTGGGGACCTGCTGTGAGATTTTTAGCTCCTAGTGAGATAGCTTTGATTAGATTAAAAGGAGAATGAGTGGGATTTAGTAATAGTGCTTCAAAAATATTTGGAATCATAGCAAAATATAAATTTCCAAAAATCATACAAAAAAACATTAATAAAGCTTATGTAAATGCTTTTAATATCAATATGAGCGAATTTAAACCTTTAGAAGAATACGAGAGTTTAAATGCTTTATTTACAAGAACTTTGTTAAATGAGCGAGAATTAGAAGATGGCTTTATAAGTCCAAGTGATGGTAAAATTTTAGAACTTGGAAGTAGTTTTCAAAATGACTTCAAAGAAAATTTAGCCTTTAGCATTAAAGGTTCAAGTTATAGCATAGAAGAGCTTTTAAAAAACTCAGCTAGTAAAGAAGAATTAGAAAATGGCATAGATTATGCAAATATTTATTTGTCTCCAAAAGATTATCATCATTATCACGCACCTTGTAATATGCAAATTTTAAGTGCTACATATATGAGTGGGGCTTTATTTAGTGTGAGTGAGACAAAGTTAGCTAAGATTATAAATCTTTATACTAAAAATGAAAGAGTAGTTTTAAAGTGCTTAGTGGAAGGAAAATTTATACTTTGGATGGTATTTGTCGGTGCGCTAAATGTCGGTAAAATGCATTTTAGTTTTGATACTAGCATACAAACTAATGCTGCAAATTTTGATTTTACTCATACTTATGAAGATCTTTTTATAAAAAAAGGTCAAAGGCTTGGAAATTTTGAACTAGGTTCGACTATAGTTTTAATTGCCCAAAAAGGATTTTTAAAATTTAGTAAAAATGCTTATGAGCAAGTTGAATTTTCTAAGAAGATTGCGGACTTTGCTTAGTCTCATTTTCATTAGCAACTTTATATAAAAAGGCAAAAATTTCAGCCACTGCTTTATACATATTAGGTGGGATTTCATCGCCTAGATCAAGCTTACTAAGTACTTCTACTAAGTCTTTGTCTTCTTTTATGGGTATGCCATTTTCTTTAGCTAAAGAGATGATTTTAGCAGCGTTTTCACCTTTGGCATTAGCTAGAATTTTTGGTGCATTTTGATCTTCTTTGTTATAGCCTAGCGCAACGGCTTTTTTTGTTTTTTTAGCCATTTTTAAGCCCTTGTATCAAAACCCATATTAAAGTCATTATATTCTTCTTGATTGTGAAATTTACTTTTAACTATATCGCTGATGAAAAAATTAGAGCTTAGAAGTCCTACTTTAACTAAGGCTTTTTTTAACTCATGTGCTCTTTCATAAAGTTTTTTTCTAAAATTAGCATTTTCTATCATCATATTTATATCAATGTATTTATCATTGCTTAGTGATAAAAATACATTGATTTTTCCTAGTTTTTCAAATTCAAGATTAATTTGTGCATAAAATTTATCTTTTTTACCGCGTTTAAAAACTACATTAGACTTTTCTAAATTATCCCAAAAGAAAGGTAAAAAAGTATGAATGCTATTATTAGCTAAAGATAAAAGCTGATTAAACTCAAGCTGAGCTATAAGACGATTTGCTTGATTTAGTATGTTTTCGTTGTCTAAATTTTTAGCTAGATTAGAAACTTGCAAAAGAGTGGATTTAATATCTTTTTGTAATTCTGAAGAAATTTCTGTAGTATCTTTTGGGGTGATTTTTCCAATATCTTTTATAGAAAGTTCTAATTTTTTTTCTATATTTTTTATATCATCTAAAGAATTTTTTGCTTCATAATTTTTAGGATCTAAAGCTTTTAAAACCTCGTTGAGTTTTCTTCCTATTAGGCCTAGTTCTTTGTTTAGATTGTTTAAAAGTTCTTCTTGCAAATTTTGGCTAAAATTAAGATTTTTACTTACATTTTGTTTGAAAATATCTTCTAGTAAAATTTTACCCGAAGTGCTTTTAAATATATCTTCTAATTTGGTATTATTTGCTTTTAAATTTTGACTTTTGTTATCATTTTTGCTTGGTTCTTCAGTATTTTTTTGTGGTGTTTTTGGCTCTTCTTTGGGATTTTCTTTGATATCTTTATTTTGTGATGTTTTTTCTTCTTTTGTATTTTGAATTTCTTTATCTTTTGCTATGCTTTCTTGTTTTTGTTGAATTTCTTTTTTATCTTCTGTGTTTTTTTGTGGAGTTTTTATTTCCTCTTTTAACTCTTCTTTGATGTCTTTAGTGTGTGGAGTTTTATTTAAATTTTCTTGTGCTGTTTCAGTTTTGTTTTTGTGATTTTTTATGTCTTTTAAAAGCGTTATAAGATCTTTAATGTTTTGACTAAGTTCTTTTAGTATATGCGTATTTTGAATTTTTATATTTTCAGGTTTGGCTAGTTCTTTGTTGATAAGTGCTAAATTTTTACTGAGATTTTTAATGAAATTATTAGCAATATTTTGTAGCTTTTCTTGATTAATGGAGTTTGGATTTTTATTGATATAGTTTTTAAAATTTTCTATTTTATCAAATAGTTTAAAAAGTGTCTTGTAGTTTGTATTTTCTAAAGAAATTTTGTTATCTTTTTTGTGATTTTGTAAGATGTGAATAAGTTCTTTTAAGGTGCTTGTGGTGTCAAGATTTTTAAGATCTAAATTACTTATATCGCGTTTTAGATTTTCACTAGTAGCCCCTTTTATGGTATTTAAAAGATTAAAAAAGCTTTGTGGTAAATTTTGCTCTTTTAAAGAATGATTGAGTTTTGCTTCTAAAAAAACACCTGAATTTTTTACCAAGGATGAAAGATTTTTATTGTTGATATCTTTAGCGGGTTTAACTAGATCTTCTAAAACTTTAAGTAGTTTTTCAAATTCAGGATTTTTAGAAAGCTCTGCTTGAAGTTTTTTAACTTCATTAGCAAAATTAGGTGCAAAATTTAAATCTTTGTGATTTTTTAATACTGCTAAATCAGGATCTTTGTTGGTTTTGATTTGATCTAAGAGTTTATTTAATAATTCTTGTAATTTTTGATCGATTTTGCTTACATAATCTTTAGGTAGTTTGACTTCAGGATTATTTTTAGAAAATAAAGGATTTTTTAAAGCATCATTAAGTGAGGTTTTTTTGTCTGATTTCTCACTTTTGTTGTCTTTGCTTGTTTCGTTTTTTGCAAATTGATTTTGATTGTTAGAAATATTAGTTATCATCTAGCATTACCATATTACCTGGTTTTCTTTTAAATTTGGTTAGATTTTTAAATTTTGGTTTATCTATGGCAAAGGCAATTAAAACAGTTAATAAAACGATGTAAAAATACATAAAACCATTGCCTTCAAAATAATACATCAAAGTTCCAAGCACAGCAGGCGCAAATAAAGCACCAAAAGAATAAGTAAAAAGAACCGCTCTACCTAACTCAACTCTTTTGCTAGAATCTTCAAGCATGTCATTTGCTCTAGCTAAAGAAAGAGCATATAAACAACACATTCCCATACCTAGCAAAAAGCCAAAAAAGTATTTTAAATAAATATTATAGCTTAATAACAAAATACAAAGCATAGCACTTAAAGCGGTAAAAGCACATAAAATAATAGCAAATTTACGACTAATTTTATCAGAAAGGGTTCCGATGAAAAGTTGAGATATAAACCCTCCTAACATGGTACAAAATATAAAAATCGAGGCTTCTTTTGCGCCAAATCCTTGTATGAGTATAAATAAAGAAGCCATGGAGAAAAATCCATTTAAAAGCATACCTGCTATAAAGCTTGTCACTAAAGCCAAAGGCACTATGTCAAAAACTTTAGGGATGGAAATTTTGGTTTTTTGTGGTAAAACCGGCTCTTTAATACGGATTAAAAATAAAGGAATAGAAGCAAACATAATAAAACTAGCGCTTAAAATAAATACTGTATTGCTTGGGAAATCAAAGGACATAAGTAAAATTCCAAAGCCTGATGATGAGTAAAACACTACTTCATAAAAGGCTATTACTCTTGAGCGAATAGCATTTTTTGCTTTTTCATTAAGCCATGACTCTATGACCATTAAAAGCGCATAATAACAAAAACCAAGTAAAAATCTCAAAACCATCCAAAAATATAGATTAGAATTTAAACTATGAAGCATAGTGGCTATACCAAAAATGATAGCAAAAATTCCAAAAGATCTTATATGTCCTACCTTAGAGACTATCCTATGAGCACTAATAGTACTTACCATAGCACCAAGAAAATAACAACTTCCTATTATCCCTATATAAAAATTACTAACATCGTTATGTTTTAAAATAATTGCTATAGAATTTACCGTTAAAGCACTTCCTATAAAAACAAAAATCATACCAAAAAACAATGCAGTTAATGATCTAATCGTTCTTTTTGAGCTCAACATTTTCTTATTAAAAAATTATATATTAATACCGCTATGGGTGTGACAAACATTGCACAAAACAAGGCAAAAATACTCATTAAGCCTTGAAACTCTAAAAATAAAAACCCTGTTATTAAAAATACATAAGCAAAAATTTTAAACAAAGAAAAAAAAGCTAATGCGTTTTTAAAAATACTTTTAAATTTTGGTTTTAAATCGTCATCTATATGGATAAATTTTATAATTTTTGGCAAAGAATATTGTTTTTTAGCAAAAATTTGCAAAGGTCTTTGCGTAAAATCGTAATTTTTAGCCGCTTTAAAAATAAAATTTTTATAATTTAAAAAAGATATCAGAATGATTAAATTTTGAGCCAAAAAGCCAAATTCAAAGCTTATAAAGGTTTTAAAACTTAATTCTTTGTAGAAAAAAACTCCTGCTAAGAAAAGTAAATTTAATCCTAGTAAGAGTTTTAATAAAATTTTAGGCTTTAGGATCATTTTTTAAATCTTTATAGCGATTTTCTTCTTTAAATTCTTCGTAACTTTTTACTTGTGCCTTGTAAGCTTTATAAACATTTAAAATCGCCGCAGCTACTCCTATGAATACTCCTATCCAAAAAAGCCAAGCTATACCGGTTAAATTTTTTAAAAAATAGCCTATGCCAACTCCGATTAAAACAGCTACAACCATGGATATACCAAGGCTTAATCCATCTGCAGCTTCTATACCTTTGCGAATGATTTTTTGTCTTTTATTCATAGGGCTTTAAAACTTTCTTGTGCTGCTTGTATAGTTTTATCAATGATTTTTTTATCCATACATTCACATATAAAACCTGTTTCAAATTGAGATGGTGCTAAATATACACCTTTGTTTAGCATCTGTGCATGAAATTTGGCAAATAATTTAGTATCTGATTTTAAAGCATCTTGATAATTATTAACAGGGTTTTCACAAAAGAAAAATCCAAACATAGAACCAACGCAATTAACTTGCAAAGGAATTTTGCAATCATTTGCAGCTTCTTTAAAGCCTTGAGTAAGTCTTTTGCCTAGTTTTTCTAATTTTTCATATAAACCTTCATAATTTCTTGCTTTTTTTAAGCTCGCATAACCTGCAGCCATAGCAAGAGGATTACCACTTAGTGTTCCTGCTTGATATACCCCACCCAAAGGACTTAATAAATCCATAATCTCAGCTCTTGCAGCAAAAGCAGCCGCAGGCATACCTCCGCCTATAACCTTACCAAAAGTTACTATGTCAGCTTTTATATTATTAATTCCAAAAGAGCCTAAATACGAAGCTCTAAAGCCACTCATTACTTCATCAAAAATTAAAAGAATTTGATGTTCATCACATAGTTTTCTTAGCTCTTGTAAAAAATCTATTTTAGCAGGTACTAAGCCCATATTTCCTGCAATTGGCTCTATAATGATACAAGCTATATTATCATCATTGTTGATTAAGTTTTTAACACTATCAATGTTATTATAAATAGCCACTAGAGTATTTTTAGCTACATCGGTTAATACTCCTAGTGAGCTTGGGGTGTTAAAAGTAGCTGCACCACTTCCAGCACTTACTAATAAAGAATCAGAATGCCCATGATAACATCCTTCAAATTTAATGATTTTATCTTTTTTACTAAATCCTCTTGCAAGACGAATGGCACTCATAGTAGCTTCTGTGCCACTGCTTACAAAGCGTATTTTGTCTAAATGCGGCCAATCTTTTAAGATAAATTTAGCCAACTTAGTTTCAGCTAGGGTTGGTGCACCAAAGCTTGAACCATGTTCTAATGCTTTTTTACAAGCTTTTTCAATATCCTCATCACAATGCCCAAAAAGCAAAGGCCCCCAACTTTGTACATAATCTATATAAGTATTATCTTCTATATCGCTAATATAAGCACCTTTTCCTTGCTTGATAAATAAAGGACTGCTGCCCACGCTGGCAAAGGCACGCACAGGTGAATCAACCCCACCTGCTATATATTCACAAGCTTCTTCAAAGGCTTTTTTATTATTTTTCATTTTTTACTCCTTTTGTTATTAGTAATATAATCATAAAGCGATTTCATCTCATCTTCTGTTAATGAGTAAGTTGGCATAATGCTTTTTGCCTCTTGAGGTTGGCTTAGAATTTCTCTAAAACGTGTATAAGGAGTATTTTTAATACTTGGCACTATAAAAGGAGTTTTTTCTCCATTTTTAGTATAATAACCTAGTACTTGTTGCCCTCCATCACCATGACATTTAGCACAACTTATGCCTCTTGGGTTTTTGTAAAGGGATTCTTGGTATTCTTTAGGTGAGATAAAATCTTCAGCCCAAGCACCATAAACTATAAAAAACAAAAATAAAATAATTTTCATTCATCACCTTTAACAAAAAAGAAGTTTTATTATGATACAATTTTTTAAGTTAAAGAAAGCTATAAATTTAAGGAAAGAAATGACACTTTTAGATGGTAAAAAGCTAAGTGATGAGATAAAAAATAATCTAAAACAAGAAGTATTAGAACTTAAAACCCAAAGTATAGAGCCTTGCTTGGCTGTGATTTTAGTAGGAGAAGATCCTGCTAGTGCTACTTATGTGGGTTCTAAAGCAAAGGCTTGCGAGCAATGTGGGATTAAGTCTTTGGTTTATAGACTTGATGTAAACACAACTCAAAATGAGCTTTTGGCTTTGATTAATACCTTAAATCATGATGATAGTGTTGATGGGATTTTGGTTCAGCTTCCATTGCCAGTGCATATTAATAAAGATATCATTCTAGAAAGTATTAATTTTAATAAAGATGTGGATGGTTTTCATCCTTTTAATGTTGGGAATTTAAATTTAAATTTAAAAGGTGGTTTTTTGCCATGTACACCTTTAGGCGTTATGAAAATTTTAGAGCATTATGATATAAAATTACAAGGTGCTGATGTAGTTGTAATAGGAGCTTCTAATATAGTAGGTCGTCCTATGGCTACGCTTTTATTAAATGCTAATGCTAGTGTGAGTATTTGTCATATTTATACAAAAGACTTAAAAGCTTATACAAAAAATGCTGATATTATCATCGTAGCAGCAGGTTGTCCAAATCTTTTAAAAGAAGATATGGTTAAAGAGGGTGTGATAGTAGTTGATGTAGGGATTAATAGAGTTGATGGAAAAATAGTAGGTGATGTTGATTTTGAAAATGTAAGTAAAAAAGCTAGTTATATTACTCCTGTACCAGGCGGGGTAGGGCCTATGACCATAGCAATGCTTTTAGAAAATACTATAAAATCAGCTAAAAATAGGATTAAAAAATGAATTTTTTGAAAAAAATCTATAAATTCACGCAATCTTGGACAGGAACTTTAATAGTTGTTTTATTGATTATATTTTTCTTTATACAAGCTTTTACTATACCAAGTGGTTCTATGAAAAATACTTTACTAGTAGGGGATTTTTTATTTGTAAAAAAATTCTCTTATGGTATTCCAACTCCGCATATTCCTTGGATAGAAGTGCCTGTTTTGCCTGATTTTAATAAAAATGGACATTTAGTAAGCGCTGAAGGTCCTAAAAGAGGAGATATTGTAGTATTTAGATATCCACATGAGCCAAAAATTCATTATGTAAAAAGATGTGTGGCTAAGGGCGGAGATGAGGTTGTTTTTGCAAATAAAACCTTATATGTGCGTATGGTTGAGGGTGATGAATATATGAAAGATTATTATCCTAATAAAACAAAAATCATAGGCGGAAGACTTTTTGTAAAAGAACCTTTTGTGGAAAAAGGAATACATTATGATTCTAGAGTGGATATAGAAAGTGTGTTTTTTCGCTATTTAAATTTAGGTCAATTTGCTATGAAACCTGCTTCTTTTGATGAATTAGGTACTAATAATATTTATGGTTTTAATGCATATTATTATAAGGTGCCTGAAAATGAGTATTTTATGATGGGCGATAATCGTGATCACTCTAGTGATAGTAGATTTTGGGGAAGTGTAGATTATAAATATATAGTTGGTCAACCTTGGTTTATTTATTTTTCATGGGATGAAAATAAAAAAGTTAGATGGGAAAGAGTAGGGCGTTTGGTTGAAACTATAGAAAAAGATGAGCGGTTTATCCATCATAATGAAAGCGATATAGAAGCTTTAGAATAATTACTCAAAGAAACAATATAAAATTTTTATGTGTAGAAAATGTATAGTTTCTACACAAATTTATAAAAATATACACTCTTAATTTTATTCGTAGATTTTTTTAAGCTCCAAGTTGTAACAATTAACACAAATAAAAATCAAAGCAAAAATAAAGGATAAAAAATGCTAAGTCAAAGATCTCAAAATTTAGGAGAATCCTTAACTTTAGTAATGACTGATATAGCCAAAACTTTAAAAGCAAATGGTGAAAAAGTTATTAGTTTTTCAGCAGGTGAGCCTGATTTTGATACTCCAGAAATCATTAAAAAAGTAGCAATTGAAGCTATTGAAAAAGGTTGTGGGGCTTATACACCTGTTGTGGGTATAAAAGAAGTTATAGAAGCTATACAATATAAATTTAAAAATGATAATAATTTAGAATATAAAGCAAGTGAAATCATTACCAATGTTGGTGCTAAGCATTCTTTATTTATGGCGATTGAGTGTTTGGTTGAAGAAGGTGATGAGGTTATCATACCAAGTCCTTATTGGGTGAGTTATCCTGAAATGGTGAAATTTGCAGGTGGAACTCCTGTATTTATAGAAGGTGAAGCAAAAAATGGCTTTAAAATTACTCCTGAGCAATTAAAACAAGCTATTACTTCAAAAACAAAGGTTTTGATGTTTAATTCCCCATCAAATCCTACGGGTGCTATATATTCTAAAGAAGAAATTACTGCTTTAGCTAAGGTTTTAGAAGGAACTAAAATCGTAGTTTTAAGTGATGAGATTTATGAAAAATTAGTTTATGATGGAGAATTTTGTGCTTTTGCGCAAGTGAGCGAAGATGCTTTAAATAGAACTATAAGTATTAATGGTCTTAGTAAATGCGGTGCTATGCCAGGATGGCGTTTTGGTTATATGGCAAGCAAAATGAGTGAGTTTAACAATGCTGTTAAAAAATTACAAGGACAAAGCACTTCAAATATCTGCTCAATCATTCAACACGCAGCTTTACCAGCCTTACTTGGAAAAGCAGATAGTGATATTGAAATGATGAGACAAGCTTTTTTAAAGCGTAGAGAATTAGCGTGTGAAATTTTAGCTAAAAGCGATAAGTTAAAATTAGAACAAATTCCACAAGGAGCTTTTTATTTATTTATCTCTTGTAAAGAAGTTGATAGTGATTCTATGAGATTTTGTAAAAGATTATTAGAAGAGCAAAAAGTAGCTTTAGTGCCAGGCATAGGTTTTGGCATGGAAGGGTATTTTAGACTTTCTTATGCAACTAATGAAAAAGATATCATTGAAGGTTGTGAAAAGATCGTTGAATTTGTAAAAAACTACTAATTTCTTAAGCCTGTTAAAAACAGGCTTTCTTTCAAAAAAACTTATAAGCAAGTCTTTGGTATGATTATGCAAAAAATATAGGAAAATCAATGGAATTTGAAGTTCAATATAAAAGTGCAAATGCTAGAGCTTGTCGCATAAAAACTACACATAGTGAAATTTTAACTCCTATTTTTATGCCCGTTGGAACTTTGGCTGCGATTAAAAGCTTAGATGCTGTTGATATGAGCGAAATTTTAAACGCAAAAATCATTTTAGCAAATACTTATCATTTGTATTTAAGACCAGGATCTAAGGTGATTAAACAAATGGGTGGCTTGCATGGTTTTAGTAAATTTAATGGTTCTTTTTTAACAGATAGTGGGGGTTTTCAAGCTTTTTCTTTAAGTAAAAATTCAAAACCTGATGAAAAAGGAATTCAGTTTAAAAGTCATATTGATGGAAGTTTGCATTATTTTACTCCACAAAGTGTTTTAGATGCACAGTATGATTTTAATTCAGACATTATGATGATTTTAGATGATTTAGTGGCTTTACCTGCAAGCAAAGAAAGGATAGAGCTTTCTTTAAAACGCACTATAAAATGGGCAAAAGAGGCTATTGATTATCATAAATTAAAGCAAAGTCAAGGTATAGGAATAGGGCAAAATATCTTTGGCATTATCCAAGGTGGAACGGATTTTGAAGCTAGAAAAATTTGTTCTCAAGCACTTTGTGAGATGGACTTTGATGGTCTTGCTATAGGTGGATTAAGTGTAGGAGAAGAAAATGAGGCTATGTATGATACGGTTGAGGCTATGATACCTTATGTAGATAACAATCGTCCTAGGTATTTAATGGGGGTTGGCACACCTGAAGATTTGGTAGAAAATGTAGCAAGAGGTGTGGATATGTTTGATTGTGTGATGCCAACAAGAAATGCAAGAAATGGAACTTTGTTTACTAGCTTTGGAAAATTTAATATCAAAAAGGCAGAATTTATCACTGATCATGCCCCTATAGATAATAAATGTTCTTGTTATACATGTAAAAACTTTTCAAGAGCTTATTTGAATCATTTATTTAAAGCTAAAGAATTAACCTTTTTTAGACTTGCAAGTATTCATAATTTGCATTACTATCTAAATTTGGTAAAGCAAATGCGTGAAGCTATTATCAAAGATGAATTTGAAAATTTTAGAAAAGAATTTTATAGGCAAAGAATATGTTAAATGATACTTTAAAGCAAATTATTAATAATATTAATATATCAAATGCTTATTATGAGTTTGATGAATTTGATGTTTTTATGTTAGATATTGCTAAAAATTCTAGAAATATTTTTATTTTTAAAGATAATCAAATTTTTGAATACAAAGATGAAAATTTGATTTTATTTTCTAATGCAGAATTTATAGCCATATTAAAAGAAATTTTGCAAAATGAAAAAGAAAAAAACAATACTATTAATCTCTCTATAGAAAAAAGAGAAGAGTTGATTTTGGAAAATAAAAAAGTCAAGAATTTTTTAACCAAATATTTTATATTAAAAGTTAAGCTTGGTAAAAGTTCTAAGATTGTTTCATCTGTACTTGAAGCTTGTAAAATATGTCACAGTAAACAACACTTTATAAAGAAAAATTTAAAAACGATTATTTTAAATTTAGCAATTTTAGAAAGAAGCATAAAAGACAACATTGCAAGATTAGAAGGAATATATACTTATATTAATACTGCAAGAAGTGAAAAAATCAATAAAAACATTTATTTTTTGAGTATTATTTCTGCGATTTTTTTACCTTTAAATTTAATTGTTGGTTTTTTTGGTATGAATACTAAAAATTTATTTTTATCTGAGAATGAATATGGAACTTATTATATTTTGACTACAATTTTAGTTATATTTTTTATTTTATTTTTATGGTATCAATTTAAAGATAAAAAAGAGTTGGATTTAGATGAATTTTCTGTAAAAAAGAAAAAGAAATGAGTGGTACGCCCAAGAGGATTCGAACCTCTGACCTTTTGAACCGCAATCAAATGCTCTATCCAGCTGAGCTATGGGCGCAAAATAAAATAGTAATTTTATCAAAAAATTCTTAAAATTAGCAAAAACAAGTAATTTTATAGAATTTTTATATTTTTATGCTAATCTTCTTTGAATAATATTTTAGCTTAAGGCAAAGTAATGATACATAAGATTTTAATAGCCAATAGAGGTGAGATTGCAGTAAGGGTAATCCGTGCTTGTAGAGATTTACATATAAAAAGTGTTGCTGTTTATACTGAACCTGATCATGAGTGTTTACATGTAAAAGTTGCTGATGAAGCATATAGAATAGGAACTGATGCTATAAGAGGGTATTTGGATGGTAAAAGAATAGTTGAAATTGCCAAAGCTTGTGGAGCTGATGCTATACATCCTGGATATGGCTTTTTAAGTGAAAATTATGAATTTGCAAAAGAGTGTGAAGAAGCAGGGATTATCTTTATAGGACCAAAATCAGATGTTATCCGTAAGATGGGAAATAAAAATATAGCAAGATATTTAATGAAAAAAAATGGAATTCCTGTAGTTCCAGGCACCGAAAAATTAAATCATTGTACATTAGAGGAAATCAAACTCCAAGCTTTAAAAATAGGTTATCCTGTAATTTTGAAAGCTAGTGGTGGCGGTGGCGGTAGGGGTATACGCGTAGTGCATAAAGAAGAGGATTTAGAAAAATCTTTTGAAGCATGCAAAAGAGAAGCACTAAGCTTTTTTAAAAATGATGAAGTTTTTATGGAAAAATATGTTATCAATCCAAGGCATATCGAATTTCAAATTTTAGCAGATAATTATGGTAATATCATTCATCTTTGTGAAAGAGATTGCTCAATACAAAGAAGACACCAAAAAATAATTGAAATAGCGCCTTGTCCAAGTATCTCAGAAAAACTAAGAAAAACCATAGGGGTTACTGCAGTAGCTGCTGCAAAAGCAGTGGGTTATACGAATGTTGGGACGGTTGAGTTTTTGCTTGATGATTATAATAGATTTTATTTTATGGAAATGAATACAAGAATTCAAGTAGAACACCCAATTACTGAAGAAATCACAGGAATTGATCTTATCACAAGACAAATTCGTATAGCAAATGGAGAAATTTTAGATCTTGAACAAAGCGATATAAAACCAAGAGGCTTTGCTATAGAAGCTAGGATTACAGCAGAAAATGTATGGAAAAATTTCATTCCAAGTCCAGGCAAAATCACAGAATATTTTCCAGCTTTAGGGCCATCTGTAAGAGTGGATAGTCATTTATATAAAGACTATACTGTGCCACCTTATTATGATTCTTTACTTGCAAAATTAATTGTTAAGGGTTCAAGTTATGATAGTGCAGTTAATAGGCTTGAGAGAGCTTTGAAAGAATTTGTGATTGATGATATTAGAACAACTGTGCCATTTTTGATTGCAATTACTAAAATACGAGAATTTAGAAGAGGGTATTTTGATACTTCTTTCATAGAAACACATATGGAAGAGCTTTTGGAAAAGACAGAAGATAGACACCAAGAAAATAAAGAAGAAGTAATTGCTGCTATAGCTGCAGCCTTACAAAAGATAAAAGAAAGTAGGCAATCATGAGTTTTTTAGATGAATTAAAAGATATAAAAAAAGCACTCCAAAAAGAACAAGATCAAACAAAAAAAGAAAAAGTTAAAGCGAGTAAAAGTGGAGTTAGTATGAAAAATATTGACTTAGATACTATGCAAAAAGATTTAGCTAAGCAAAATGAAGATAAAAAACAAGAGCAGGAATTTGAAGATATGTTTTTAAAAGAAGAGCGTTTAGCTAATGAATTTATGGAATTTGTAAAAAATAGTGATATCAAAAAGATCTAATGAATAATATTATTGGTTTTTGTACTTTAGAAGAAGAATGTCCTTATCTTGAAAATAGGTATTGTAGAAATGAGTACAATTATATATCTTTTATTAATAAAGCACAAAATCAAGAATTAGTTTCAAGAGGTTGGCGTCGTTTTGGTTCGTATTTTTCAAGACCAATATGTAATGATTGCAATGAATGTCAAAATTTGCGTATTTTAGTGGAGAATTTTCATTTTAGCAAAAGTTATCGCAGGGTTTTGAAAAAAAATATAGCTACTAAAATAATCTTACAAAAACCTTCTTTAAGTGATGAGCATCTATTATTATACGAAAAATATCATCATTATCAAAAAGATAAGAGAAATTGGAAAATTTATGATTTAAATTTTAGAAAATATTACAATCTTTATGTAGATAATGCGGGTACTTTTGGATATGAGCTTGATTTTTATATGGATAATAAGTTAGTTTGTGTTGATTTGATTGATATTTTAGAAGATGGAATTTCTAGTATATATTGTTTTTATGACCCTGATTTTTCACATCTAAGTCTTGGGAAATATTCACTTTTAACAGAAATTAAACTTGCGCAATTAAAAAAATTAAAATATATTTATTTGGGATATTTTGTAAAAGGGTGTCAATCTTTAGCGTATAAAGCCGATTATAGTCCAAATGAAATTTTAAAACACACTAGTGCTTTAAACGAGCAAGCATTTTTGTGGAGTTAGGTTTATAGAGAGGATTTTATGCAAGTAGTGCAAACTTTAGAATCAGTTAGTGTTAATACTGATGATTTTTTAATGTTTAAATATTTTCAAGATCTTATCCGTAAAAATTTTTCCAAAGTTATAGGTAATAAAAATAAAACCTTGTCTTTTTTTGTAGAAAATGAAATTCCCCAAAGAAGATATTTTTTAAAACTTGTTAATCACAAATATAAAAAAAATACTGGAAATCAAATTGATAATCTTGCTTTTGCACACTATAAAACCTTTAAGTTAAACCTTGCTCAAGCAAATACTTTAAAGCCTGTAATCTTTGCCAAAATAGGCTTTGCACAAAAAAATATTTTAATCACACTAAGTTCGAATGAAAAATTATTTGCTGTATATTTAGAGCAGTATTTTAAAGATCATAAAAGCGTGTATGATGAAAAAAATTGTATTTTTTCAGTAGAATACAAAGATGATAATACTTTAAATCTTTTAGAAATTTTAGCTAGTGTAAACGAGCACTTGAAATATTGTGTTGATTTTACGATTCATGAAACTCAGCTTTTAGAATTTAGAAATAAAATGAAAAACAAAGCTAATACTAATTGGAAATTTAATGCCCTAGCAAAGCTTTTTGAAAATTATTTTCAAACCTTAGGGTGTAATTCTAGTGATGATTTTGCTACTATTAGACAAAATTATCTCAATTTAGTAAAAATTTATCATCCTGATCGTCATCAAGGTAAAAGTAAGATCGAGCAAGCTTATTGCCGTGAAGAATTTGAGAAAATTCAGCTTGCTTATGAGAGTTTAAAATCTTTATATAAAAATAATACTTGATATTAAAATAACATCATTTTAAGTTGCAATTTATTAAAATTAATTTTTTATAAAAATTTAGGGAATAATATTGGTTGCTGATAAACAATTATTTTTTTTAAGTTGTATTTTAATAACCATAGGAATACTTTTCTCATATTCATTAAGTGCTTTTACTGTGCTTTATTTAGAATATAGTGAATTTCATTTTTTTATTAGACAGCTTTTTTTTGGACTTAGTGGTATAGCAATTATTTATTTTGTATCAAGATTAAATCCTGATAATAAGACAATGCATTATTTAATGATAGGTGTTTTGATAATTGCTTTTTTGTGTATTCTTATTCTACCTTTTTTACCAACTTTTTTAGCTACTGCAGCAGGTGGTGCTAAAAGATGGATTAGACTTGGCCCCTTATCTATTTCGCCTGTTGAATTTTTTAAAATAGGATTGATTTATTTTCTTGCTTGGTCTTATACAAGAAGGATTGATGATAGTAAAAAGGCGATCAAGCATGAGGTTTTAATCTTAATCCCTTATTTTATTTTAGCTGCTTTTGTTATTGGTTATATTTATATGACGCAAAATGATTTAGGACAAAGCGTTATTTCTTTTTTCTTGGTTTTTGCTTTAGCTTTTTTTGCAGGAGCTAGTAAAAGACTTTTTGCTTTTGGCGTGGTTATTGTTGGAATGATTGGGGTTTTGGTAATTTTAAGTAATCAAAGAAGAATTCAGCGTATTTCTGCTTGGTGGGGAAATATCCAAGATGCTTTTTTGCCTTTTTTTCCTGATTGGTTAGCAAAAGTTTTAAGGGTAAGTCATAATTCAGAACCCTATCAAATTTCACACAGCTTAAATGCTATAGCACATGGTGGAATTTTTGGAGAAGGATTGGGGCTTGGAACTTTTAAACTAGGATTTTTAAGTGAAGTGCATACAGATTTTGTTTTATCAGGGATTACTGAGGAAATAGGTTTGTTTGGTTTAAGTATTGTATGTGTAATTTATTTAATGATAATACTCAGGATTTTTAGGATTGCTGGGCGTTGTGAAAATAAAGTACATTTTTTATTTTGTTCAGGTGTGGCTTTATTATTATTATTTTCATTCTTTATGAATGCTTTTGGAATTATCTCTTTAACTCCATTAAAAGGAGTTGCGGTGCCGCTTTTAAGTTATGGTGGTAGTTCTATGTGGTCTATTTGTCTTGGAATAGGTTATGTTTTAATGATTAGCAAGAAGGTAAAAATTTAAACTCATTAATTAAAATATATAAAAATTAACTTAAATAAAAAATATTCTATAACAACTCTTTACAAAAAACTTTTTTCTGCTATAATTATGCTCACATTTATTATAAAGGAGGCGGATATGAAGAAATACAGGCGTTTAAACACATTATAATCATTTATCAATTTTATTTTAATTTTAACAAAGGAAAAAAATGAAAAAAATATTATATGTTGTTTTAGCGTTATTTGGTATATTAGCTTTAGGTGCTTGTTCAAGCGATAAAAATCAAGCTAGTGTTTCTGGTGAAAAAGTTTATAAAGTAGGTATAGCTGCAAATTATCCTCCTTTTGATTTTATTAAAGATGCAAAAATTACCGGCTTTGATGTTGATTTATTAGAAGAGATAGCAAAAAGAGAAAATTTAAAACTTGAATGGGTAAATATGAGTTTTGATGGTTTAATTCCTGCCTTAAAAGCTGGAAAGATTGATATGATAGCTTCTGCTATGAGTTCAACTCCTCAAAGATTAACAAGTATGGATTTTAGTGATACTTATTTTAATACTAAAAATTTATATTTAAAATTAAAAACAAATTCTAGTATTAGTGATAAGCAAAGTTTAGAAGGTAAAAAAATAGGTGTTCAACTTGGAACTATTCAAGAAGGTGCTGCTAAGGCTATTCCAAACGCTCAAGTAGTGGCTAGTGAAGAAATGTTAGCCGCGATTTTGGCTTTAAAAGCTGGTAAAGTTGATGCGGTTTTAACAGATAAAGATATTGGTAAAGGTTATTTAAAAACCAACGAAGAGTTGGAGGCATTTTTAGAAGAAAATGATGGAAGTTCAGGATTTTGTGTGGCTTTTGATAAAGGAAAGCAAACTGAACTTGTTCAAAAAATCAATGCAGGTTTAGAAAAAGTTAAAGCTGATGGTACTTATCAAAAAATCGTAGAAAAATACGATTTGCAATAATTTAACTTAAAGCCTTGATACTTGCTTTCAAGGCTTTAAAAAAATACTCTATATCTTCTTTTGTGTGCGTATAATGAAAACTCGCTCTTAGCCATCCTGGTTTAGATTTTAATTCTTGATTATCTTTTAAATTTAGCAAATCATGTCCATAAGGTCCAGCACAAGCACAACCAGCTCTTGTTTCTATCTTATAGGTTTTGCTTAATTTGTAAGCTAAATCAAAAGGAGAAATTCCTTCTATATTAAAAGCAAAAATAGGCAATCTATGAGTGATATTTTTTGCATATAAGATCATTTTTGGAAAATTTGCGCATTGTTTGAAAAAATATTCACAAAGTTCTTTTTCTTTTTTTTCTATATTTTTTAAACCCATTTCATTGCGTACTTTAAAAGCTAAACTTGCTCTAATAAGCTGAATGATACCTGGTGTACCACCTTCTTCTAAATTTTCAACTTCACATAAATATTGCTGAGAGGTTCTTGAAACGTAACCTACAGTCCCACCTGCTGCAAAGCTAGGGGTATTGCCGCATAGATTTTTTTTGATAACAAGTAAGCCACAAGATCCTACACCCCCAAGTAGTTTATGAGAGCTAATAAACACTGCATCATAAAATTTATGATCTAAATTAGCATAAGGAGCTAAAGTGGAAATATCAAAAGCAACTATACCGTTGTGCTGTTTGATTAAAGTATAGATTTTTTTATAATCACTTAAAATTCCTGTAACATTAGAAGCTGCGTTAAAACTTGCTATGATTTGTCTGTTTTTTGATTTTTGTAATAATTTTTCTAAAAAATTAAAATCTAATTCTCCATTTTTATCTAAGGGCACTCGAACACATTCACATAAAGCTTCTCTAAATGAAAGTTCATTAGAATGGTGCTCATAGGGTCCAACTATAACCAAAGGTAAGGTATTTTTGTTTGTATTTTTAAAATATTTTTCTTTAATAAGTGGTGGTATGTATAGACCTAAAAGTTCTTGAAATTTTTTTATAGCTGCTGAAGACCCACTTCCGCAAGCTATAAGAGCAAAGCTATCATCTAATTCAAGATATTTTTTTAAATTTCTTCTTGCATTTTCATAATGCTGTTGTGTAATAAAAGAATTTAAAGAGCTATCTGAATGTGTATTTGCATAGGTAGTAAGAATTTTTTTAATTTCTTTTTCTATGCTTTTTAATGCTAAAGCACTGGCTGTAAAATCAAAATAATATATTCCTTTTTTTAAAATAATATCTTGTTTTAGTTTTTCAATATCCAAAAAAAATCCTCTAATTTTTTGTTAAAATTATAACATACAAAATATTTATTTTAAGGATGTGATTATAAAATTTGGTGATTTTTCAAAACGCTGCGAAACTTTGGAGCTTGAAAGTATTTTTGATTTTTATAGTATTTTTGATGAGTTTGAATTTGATTTAAAATTAAGTTTATATGAAAATATCTTAAATGTTTTTATTTTGAAAGCCTTTGATATTTTAGCTTCTTTAAATTTAGATGAGAATGCTTTAAAAGCTTTGAGTGTTTTAAGTAAAAACGATAGAAAACGCTATTCTATTAATAAATCTATTCCGCATTTTCAGGCTCTAGGACTTATTAATAAACTTTTAGAAAGAAATATTTTGATCTTAGAAAAAAGTCAAGAAAAGCCAATCATAAAAAACAAAAGACAAAAAATTAAAAAAGAATTACGCTCTTATAATATACAAGATAAGGTAATTTTTAAAAATCAAGGATTAAGATTTTTCTTTTATTTTATATATCCTAAACTTAATTTAATTGTGATAAAAAAATATAATGAATTAATAGAATTTATCCAAGAAAATTTAGAAAAATACCAAAGTTTTACTTTTGAACTTTTATGTAAAGAATTTTTGGCAAAAAAACTTAAAGTGGGTCAAGTGTATAGTTTTTGGAATTATTACCATGAGATAGACTTGTATTATCATGAAAACAATTTTTGTGTTTTAGGTGAAGTTAAATTTAAAGAGAGAAAAATATGTAAAAATGTTTTAAATATTTTAAAAAGCAAAGCAAAACAGTTGCAAATTCAGCCTAATTTATATGTACTTTTTTCAAAGAGTGGTTTTAGCAAAGAGCTTATTTCAAATAAGGAGCGTAATTTGCTTTTATATACTTTAGAAGATTTTCAATTTTTAATTAAGGATTAAGTGTGGATGAGAATATTTTAAAAAGTTTAGATTCTAGTGAAAAAGAAAACTTACAACAAGGATTAAAAGCCTTAATAGAGCAAACCTATGTTATAGAAAATGAATACAAACAACTTAATGAAAACTATACTGCGTTAAGACAAATGGTAAGTGAGATTATAGAGGTTTTACCTATGGCTTTATGGATTTTAGATGCGAATAAAAATATTATTTTGCAAAATAATCTAGCTACACAAAAGCCAAAGTTTTTAGAATGCATTGATCTTGATAAAACACATTATGAGCTTGAGTTTGATCATAAGTTTTATTTAATCAAAATCACCTCCCATACTGATAAACTGATAGTGAATGCAACAGATATTAGTGATGAGAAAAGAAATGAAAGATTAGCTAGTATGGGAACAGTTGCAGCACACCTAGCGCATGAAATACGCAATCCTATAGGTTCTATTTCTTTGTTAAGTTCTACTTTGTTTGAAAGAAGTGAGTTGAAAAATAAGCATATAGTTTTAGAAATTCAAAAAGCAATTTCAAGAGTAGAGCGTATTGTAAATTCTACCCTGCTTTTTACAAAAGGAGTTCATGTTAATTTAAATGAGTTTAATTTAAAAGAATTACAAGATGAATGCGAACAAGCTATTGGAGCTTATAATTATCTAGCTAATATTGATTTTAAATTTGAATTTTTGGATTTAAAAATCAATGCAGATAAATCTTTGCTTGCTTTAGTTTTGCAAAATTTGCTTTATAATGCCATAGATGCTATTGAAGAAAGCGAAAATGATGATGGTTGTATAAAAGTTAAATGTGAGCAAAAAGAAGATAAAGTTTTTATCAAAGTTTATGATAATGGTGTGAGTATCAAAGATAAAAAAATGGTTTTTGAAGCTTTTAAAACAACTAAGTTAAAAGGCAATGGTTTGGGTCTTTCTTTATCAAAACAAATTATTGATGCACATAATGGGGTTTTAGGTTTTAATGAAAATCCAAAATGTTTTTTTATAGAGCTTAAAATTTAAGCTCTATAAAATAAATTTTTTCTTAAAATAATAAAAATATTTGTCCTCATAGCTCAGCTGGATAGAGCGCAGAATTCCTAATTCTGAGGTCGCAAGTTCAAACCTTGCTGGGGACACCATTTAAGGAAAAAGATGTTTCATATAGTCTTAGTTGAACCTCGCATACCGCAAAATACAGGAAGCATAGGTAGAATGTGTTTTAACGCAGGATTTACTTTACATATTATCAATCCACTTTTTAGTATTGATGAAAAGGCGGTTAAAAGAGCAGGGCTTGATTATTGGAAAAAGTTAAATCCTTTGTTATGGAATAATTTAGAAGATTTTTTAAAAAAATATGAAAAATTTCAAGATAGATTTTTCTTTGCAACAACTAAAACCACTCAAACTTACTTTGATGTAAATTACCAAAAAGGCGATTTTTTGTTTTTTGGAAGTGAGAGTTTTGGTTTACCTATGGATTTAATGCAAAAAAAATGGGAAAATGCTATTACTATACCGATGAAAGATTGTGGTAGAAGTTTGAATTTAGCTACAAGTGTGGGTATAGTGAGTTATGAGGCTTTGAGACAAAATTTTGCCTCTTTTGAAAAATTTTAATGATTTAAAACTTGATTTAAAAATTCTTTCAATCTTTCATTTTTTGGATTTTCAAATGCTATTTTAGGACATTCATCTACTGCTATAATGCCTTTATCCATAAAGAAAATTCGATTGGCTACATTTCTTGCAAAGCCCATTTCATGGGTAACTACAAGCATGGTTAGACCTTCTTTAGCTACTTCTTTCATGATGTTTAAAACCTCACCTATCATCTCAGGATCTAAAGCTGAAGTTGGCTCATCAAATAAGATCACATCAGGATTCATCATTAATGATCTTGCTATGGCAATACGCTGTTTTTGTCCACCTGAAAGCTTGTGAGGAAAATAGCTTTCTTTGTTACTTAAGCCAACTTTTTTGAGTAATTCTCGTGCTTTTTTTACTGCTTCATCTTTACTCATGATTTTTGTTTGTACTGGAGCTAAGCATAAATTTTCTAAAACATTTTTATTATTAAAAAGATTAAAATGTTGAAACACCATGCTAACTTTTTGACGAATTTTATTGATATCTGTTTTTTTATCAAGTATATTAACACTATTAATATAAATATTACCACTATCTGGTGTTTCAAGTTTGTTTAAACAGCGTAAAAAAGTACTTTTTCCACCCCCGCTAGGCCCTATAATAGCAATAATATCGCCTTTATGTACTTCAACGCTAATATCTTTTAAAACTTCTAAATCTCCGTATTTTTTAATCAAATTTTCTATTTTAATCATGTTTATTTAATCTCACTTCTATAAATCTTGCAATGAGCGTTAAAATTTTAACACTTATATAATACACAAGTCCTGTAAAAATAATAGGTTTAGGATTATAATAGATTGCCTGTAAGCTTTTACTTTGCATGGTAATATCCATAACGCTAATATAACCTACTATTGAAGTTTCTTTAAATAAAGAAATAAATTCATTCATTAAAGAAGGTAAAATATTTTTAATTGCTTGTGGAAAGATGATTAATCGCATAGAGGCAGAGTAATTAAGCCCCATTGCTCTTGCTGCTTCCATTTGTCCTTTATCTACACTTTGAATTCCACTTCTTACGATTTCAGCTACATAAGCAGAGCTATTAAGCCCAAGCGCGATAATAGCTACATAAAAATTATCACTCCAAGTAGCAAAAATCACTACTGAAAAAATTAAAAGTTGTAAAAGCAGTGGGGTTCCGCGTATAATGTCTATGTATTCATCTATAATAAAATTTAAACTTTGGATTTCTAAAAATCTTAAAAATGCTAGGAAAAAACCAAGCACTATTCCTATTAAAATTCCACCCACTGTTAAACCAAGTGTTGTGAAATAACTATGAACATAAGCTTTGGCTTCTATTGTATAAGCATATTCACCTGTGGCTAAACCATTTTGATCTTTAACTTGTAAAATTTCAATAGGAAATGAAAAATAAGCCCAAAAAACAATAATGGCAAAAAATACAAAAATTTTCATCGTATTTTGTTTCAACTTACGCACCTTGTAAAATTTTAAAAATCTAAGTGTATAAAAATTAAGTTTTCTTTTTACTTAAAGGTGTCTTATATGATTTTATTACTAGTATTTTGAGTTAAATTTTCACATAGCTTTAAAAAATAAAATAAATTTAACATAAAATTATATTTTTTTATGACAAATTCATTTTTTTATGATAAATTTATGCTCAGAAATTATAAAAAGGAGATAAATATGGATTTGATATCCCAATTTGTTGCCTTTGTGAATAATCAGTATTATTCTATTTTAGTAATTTTACTTATTGTCACAGGGTTTTATTATAGTTATTTGACGGGTTTTGTGCAATTTCGAATGCTCCCTTATGTGTTTGATATCTTAACAGAAAAGCAAGAAAAGCATGAAAAACACCATATTACTCCTTTTCAAGCTTTGATGATTTCAACAGCTTCAAGAGTTGGTATAGGAAATATTGCAGGTATTGCGGTAGCTGTTGTTTTGGGTGGACCTGGTGCTTTATTTTGGATGTGGGCTATGGCATTTTTTGGTGGTGCCTCAGCTTTTGCAGAAAGCACTCTAGCACAAGTTTATAAAAGTCGTGATGGCAAAAGCTTTAAAGGTGGTCCTGCTTATTATATTAGTAAAGCCTTAAATTTAAAATGGCTTGGAGCTATATTTGCGGTGATTTTGATTATCACTTATGCTTATGGATTTAATGGTCTTCAAAGCCAAACTATGACTTCAGCATTTGAGTTTTACTATAAAGGCATGGTTGATGCTAGCGAAGTGAGTTTTGCTCAAAGTTGGTGGCCTATTGTAATAGGAGCAATTTTAGCTGTTTTTGCTGCTTATATGTTTTTTGGTGATCATACTAAAATAGGTAAAGTAAGCTCAGTTATCGTTCCTATTATGGCGATGATTTATGTAGGTTTATCTATCATAGCAATGTTTATGAATTTTGATAAAATTCCTGAAGTGTTTTCTATGATTTTTAAAAGTGCTTTTGATTTTGAAGCTATTTTTGGTGGATTTGCAGGTTCTGCTTTGGTTATAGGTATAAAAAGAGGATTGTTTTCTAATGAAGCGGGTATGGGTTCAGCGCCAAATGCAGCAGCTTCTGCTCTTACAACTCATCCTGCAAAACAAGGGGTTATCCAAGCATTTTCTGTATTAATTGATGTGATTATTTGTACAAGTTCAGGATTTTTAGTATTATTTTCACTTGCTTATGCAAATAATATCGGCGTAGATGGTAAGCCTATTTTAACAGCACTGCCTTTGGTGCAAGAATCCATGAAAGAATATTATGGAAATTTAGGTGTGCATTTTACTACTGTTAGTATAGTTTTATTTGCTATTACTTCTTTGATAGGAAATTATTATTACGCTCAAGCAAATATTAAATACCTTACTCAAAATCCTATTATTATTAATCTTTTTAAAGCAAGCGCTGTGCTTATGATTTTTATTGGTGCAAATATGGATTTAAAATTTGCGTGGGATTTAGCTGATACTACTATGGCATTTATGGCTACGATTAATATCATTTCTATTTTATTGCTTGGTGGTATAGTGAAAAAGGTATTAAAAGACTTTAGCGAGCAAAAAAGACAAGGTAGAGATCCGGTATTTAGTGCTTCAAAACTTGGTATTAAAAACGCAGAGTGTTGGGACTAATGATAGATTATATTATTATTACTTTGTTTGTAGCTTTTATGGTTTTTCTTGTGTTTGGTTTTAACCGCCAAATGCAAGAAAAAGCCAAACAAAGAGAAGAAAAACTAAAAACAAAGAAAGATTTTAAAAAAAATAGGTAAAATACACTAAAAATTTTTAAAAAAGAGTGTAAAATGAAATTGTTAATAGAAATAGGCACAGAAGAACTTCCTGCTATTCCTTTATTAAAAGAGCTTCCAAATATTACTAAAAAATGGGAAAAGATTTTACAAGAGTATCATTTAGAATCTGAATTTAAATTTTTCTATACTCCTAGAAGATTAGTTTTTATTCATGAAAATTTTAAAGAAAAACAAGATGATTCTTTTGTGGAATTTATAGGTGCACCTAGGGCGATAGCTTATAAAGATGGAAAGCTTACTCAAGCAGGGCTTAGTTTTTTAGAAAAAAGTGGTTTAAAAGAAGAAGAGCTTGAATTTAAAGAAATTAAAGGCAAAGAAGTCTTGTATTGTCAAAAACAAGCGCAAGGCTTACAAAGTAAAGCAGTTTTAGCTCAAATGATTGAAGCTTTCTTAAAAAGCTTGAGCTTTGGTAAAACTATGAGATGGGGTGATGGTAGTTTTGAATTTATTAGAGCTATTCGCTCGCTTTGTTGTGTATTAAATGATGAGTTGATTGAATTTGAAAGCTATGGTGTTAAAAGTGCAAAAAGTACTTTTGTACATAGAAGTGTTAGTTATGATTTGATAGCTTTTGCGAATATTGATGAGTATTTTAAAACTTTAGAGCAAAATTATATTATTTTAGATCAAGAACAAAGAAAAAAGCTTATCATTGAACAGTTAAAGATGCTTGAAAAAGAAAATGATATTACTATTGCAGAAGATGATGAGCTTTTAGCTGAAGTTGTAGCTATCACAGAGTATCCAAAAGCATTATTAGGACATTTTGAAAAAGAGTATTTAGAAATCCCAAGTGAAGTAATCATCACTTCCATGAGAGAAAACCAACGCTATTTTGCAGTATTTAAAAACAATACTTTAAGCAATCATTTTATCGTAGTTTCTAATGCGGTTTGTGAGGATTATTCTAAAATCATTAATGGAAATGAAAGGGTTTTAAGAGCAAGATTAAGCGATGCGATGTTTTTTTGGAAAAATGACTTAGCACAGGGCTTAAATAATGATAAAATAAGCCAAATGGTCTATCTTGAAGGACTTGGAACCTTAAAAGATAAAATTATTAGAGAACAAAAAATCGCTACTAAGCTTTGTGAGATTTTTGCTAATACTCAAAAAGATGAAATCTTAAAAGCCATAGAATACTCAAAAGCTGATCTAAGCACTCAAATGGTGTATGAATTTACTGATCTTCAAGGCATTATGGGATCTTATTATGCCAAGGCTATGGGTATGAGCGATGAGCTTGCCTTGGCGATTAAAGAACAATACCTTCCAAATGGCGATAATTCAGCTATGCCAAGTAATGAATTTAGCTCTATTGTAGCTTTAGCTTATAAATTTGATACACTTATGGGGCTTTTTTCGATGGGAAAAATCCCAAGTGGTACAAAAGATCCTTATGCTTTAAGAAGAGCAGCAAATGGTGTTTTAAAAATTATCCTAGCTTTAAATAAAAATTTTGATCTTAAGATATTTTTAGAAGCAATAGCTAGTGAGTATAAAAGCTTTGATTTGAAAATTTTATTAGACTTTATCTTAGAGCGTTTATATACTTTTTATGAAGTAAATGCTTCTTTTATTAAAGCTGTGCTTAGCTCTAAAACTTATGATGTTATTTACATTGATTCTTGTATTAAAGCTTTGATTCAAAGCGCAAATAAGGCAGATTTTAGTCAAAATTTTGCTACTTTTAAGCGTTTAGCAAATATTGCAGTATTGAGTGAAGCTCAAATTGATGAAAAATTGTTTAAGACTCAAGAGGAAAAAGATTTATACCAAGCTTTTATGCAGTGTAAAACAAAAGAAAATAACACTCAAGGTAAAGTTTTTTTTCCTTTTCCAGTGACAGCAGCACTTGCGTGTTGTAAAACAAAAGAAAATAATACCCAAGAGCTTTTAGAAAGCCTTTTTGCGCTAAAACCACAAATTGATGCTTTTTTTGATAAAGTAATGATTAATGACAAAGATGAAAATATCAAAAATAATCGTCAAGCTTTGGTGTGTGCAATCTATCGTGAGTTTTTAAAAATAGCTGATATTAAAGAGCTTAGTGTATGAGAAGAATTCTTTTTTTTCTATGTTTTTTGATTTTTACTTTAGAAGCTAGAGAGATTGAGCTTGTAAAAGGTCAAGTGTTTTTTTTAGAATTTGATAAAAGTAATTTTTTACAAATTAGCTCAAATTCTAAAAAACTTCCTTTTTTTGAGTATAAAAATAAAGTTATTGTTAGCATAGCTATGCCTTATAAAAATCCTAAAGATAGAAAATTAATAGCTGAATTTAAAGATAATTCCAAAGAAGAAATTAATATAAAATTTAGCGAAGGAAATTACAAAAAAGAATTTTTAAAAGTTAGTGCTTCTAAGGTCAATCCACCTAAAGAAACACTTGATCGCATTAGCAAAGAATACCAAGAAGCTATTAAGGTTTATAATACTTATACTAATACAGCTTTATTTGAAGGCAATTTTGCATATCCTTTAGAAAGTAAAATTACAAGTGCTTTTGGAAAAGCAAGGTTGTTTAATGATACTCTTAAAAGTTATCATAGCGGAACTGATTTTAGAGCAGCAAGTGGGACAAAAATTTATGCGAGTAATGATGGTATTGTAAGGATTGCTTCAAATCGTTACTATGCAGGAAATTCAGTGGTAATTGATCATGGATATGGGATTTATTCTCAATATTATCATCTATCAAAACTTAATGTAAAAGCGGGACAGAAGGTAAAAAAAGGTGAACTTATAGGCTTGAGTGGAGCTAGTGGTAGGGTTACAGGGCCGCATTTGCATTTTGGAATTTTAGTCAATGGTGTGCAAGTTGATCCGCTTGATTTTATAGCTAAATTTAATGCTTTATAATGATAGCTTTTAGTGAATTTTTTCAAAATTGGATTGATAAATATTACTCCCAAGCTGTGAGTGTTGGCAAAAATGGAGATTTTTATACCGCAGTTAGTGTGGGAAATCTTTTCGGAATACTCTTAGCTAATCATTTTTTAAAACTTATAGATGATAAAAAGCTAATTTTACCGGTTGAAGTTGTAGAAATAGGAGCAAATGAAGGGCATTTAATGCTTGATTTCATACAAGCTTTATACACACTTAGAGCTGATGTTTTAGAACAGATTGAGTGTTTTATCATAGAGCCACATGAAAAGTTAAGATGTGTTCAAAAAAAACTTTTTGATGAGTATGATTTAGACGTGAAAATTTATAATTCTTTAGAGGAATGTCATTTTAAAAATGCCTTTTTTTATGCTAATGAATTATTTGATTGTTTTGCGTGTGAACTTATAAAAGATAGAACAATGGCATATGTTGACGATGATTTAAACATTGTTTTTAAGCCTATGAATAAAGATCTTTTAAAAGAATGTGAAAAATATGCTATCACTAATAGTGAGCTTTGTATTTCTTATAAACCTTTTTTATCCAAATTAAAACAAACTTGCGAAAAATTAACTTTTGCATGTTTTGATTATGCAAAAAAAGAAGAAAAAATTAGTATTAGAATGTATAAAAATCATCAAGTATATAATCTTTTTGAAGAGAATTTAAAAGATTTTTTTGCTAAAAGTGATATTACATATAATGTAAATTTTGACCATTTTTTACAAGTTTTAAAAGAAGAGGGCTTTGAAGTGTTAGAATATAAAAATCAAAATCAAGCCTTAATTGACTTTGGTTTGGAAGAAATTATTGAGCAAGCTAAAAATGCTAACTCTCAAATTTATAAAAACTTTATCAGCCAAAGTAAAAATTTGATGTTTAACTTTGGCGATAAATTTAAGTTTTTAGAATTTAAGATTTAAAATCACTGCTTGTAATATCAAGTCCAAAACCTTTTAAGCCTATAAATTCTTTATCGGTATTTTGACTTAGAAGTTTGATTTTTGAAATTTTTAAATACCTTAAAATTTGCGCTCCTATGCCGTAATTTTTAAATTGTGTGTTTTCTTGTTTTTCATTTTTCATGAAAATGATTACACCGCCTTTTTGACTTAAAAATTCAATCTGTTTTAATAATTCATTGAATTTATTAGAAGTTAGAAGCTCAAAGTCACTTCCACTAAGATAAAATTTAACATTCTCGCATTCTTTCAAAGTGCCAAAGCTAAAAGCTATGTGTTCATTTTCATTGTGATCTTTAAAAGTCATTTTTTTAGCTTTAAAACCTGCTAAAATACTGTCTTCTTCTTTGATTAAAGAAATTAAACTTTCATTTTTTAAACGATACTCGATTAAATCTGAAATAGTAATCATATTAATAGCATGCTTTTTGCAAAACTCAAGCAAATCGCTTCTTCTAGCCATATCTCCATTATCTTTGACAATTTCACATATCACGCACGCTTCTTTTAATCCTGCCAAGCGACATAAATCCACTGTTCCCTCGGTATGGCCTGTTCTTTCTAAAACTCCGCCTTTTTTTGCTATCAAAGGATTAATATGACCAGGACGCACAAAATCACTTGCCTTTGCATTATCATCAGCAAAAATTTGTATAGTCATATCCCTTTCATAAGCACTTACTCCCGTTGTTGCATTTTTTGCATCAACGGTTATGGTGAAAGCTGTTTCATGATTTGATGTATTTTTAGGTACCATTAAAGGTAGTTCAAATTTTTTAGCTAAGTTCTCACTCAATGCTACACACACCACACCTCTTGCGTGAGTAATGGTAAAATTTATTTTTTCTTGTGAGCTAAATTGCGCAGGGAAAATCAAATCTCCTTCATTTTCTCTATCTTCTGCATCTACCATTACTAACATCTTGCCATCTTGAAGTTCTTTTATAGCTTGTTCTATGCTTATATATCCCATAAAATTATTCCTTGATAATATTTTTAAAAATATTATAGCATTTTTCTTGACATTATGTAAAAAATAATATATAATACCACTTTTAATTTAAAAATTACTTCATTTATTGGGGTATCGCCAAGCGGTAAGGCAACAGGTTTTGGTCCTGTCATTCAGGGGTTCGAATCCCTTTACCCCATCCACTTCATATGATGCCGCGAAGTAGAGCAGTGGTTAGCTCGTCGGGCTCATAACCCGAAGGTCGGGAGTTCAAATCTCCCCTTCGCAACCAACTTTTATAATTTTGCTAATTTTCATTGTTCTAACTTTAGAAATACTAGGGGCAGAATATGCTTTCATCATGGTACAACAAACAAGAAGAAATCAAATTAAGTCATACACAAAACAATATACTAAAATTTTTGAAATCAAATAGAGGCGTGTGTTTAGCTATAAATGGATCTTGGGGTGTAGGAAAAACTTATTATTGGAAAAGTATTGAGAAAAAAATGAAACAGATTTGTTTGAAAAATGATAACAGTTTACATACTAAAATTGTCTATATTGATTTATTTGGAAAAGATGATTTTAAGCAGATTTTAGAAGAAATTACTTTTAAGGTTTTTCAAACACAAAATAAAATCGTTAAAAACACATCAAAAATATTATCAGAATGCATAAGCTTCTTAAGTAATCAAATTATAAATATAAGTTCTGAAACTTTATTCTCTTTTTTGAAAAAAGAAGATTTTAAAGATATTATTGTCTGTTTTGATAATATAGAAAGAAAATCAAGTAAATTAGCTTTTAAAGATATTATGGGGCTTGTTAGTTTGCTAAAAGAGGATAAAAATTGCAATGTTGTTATGATTTTTAACAAGCAAAAAGTTTTTTTAGATATAGAAGATGAAATTGATATTGTTGCTTTAATGATTGGTGAAACTTGCGAAAATACAAATAAGATTTACTCGAAAAAAAATTTTAAACATTATTTGCAAAAATATTATAAAGATGAAATGGATTATCAACAATACAAAGAAAAAGTTATTGATTATGAAGTGGTTATTGATGAAAATAACGAAGTAGCTTTAGAGATTATTAAACAGAAGTTAATAGTAAAAGAAGATGATTTAAAACCAGTAATAACTTTGATAATTTATAATCATTATAGGAAATATCTTGATTATAATTTAAGATTATTACAAAAGGTTATTTTGCAGATAAATTATTTTTATAAAGAGTGTTTTTCTAAGTTATACAAAAAAGAAGAAAGTAAAATTTTTCTTGATGCTTTGAATATCACTTATGATGCTTTATTTCGAAATTTGAAAAGTTATTACATTGATAAAACAGAAGATTTTGATTTTCCAAACTATAAAAAATACTTAAACAATGTATTAATATTGGACTTTCTCTCTTTAAATGAGTTAAAAGAATATTTTGCTAACAATCTTAAACAAGCAACTTTTGACTATTTTCATCAAATTTATTTGGATTATACTTTAAGTAGATTAAGTTCGTATGATTTTGCTCAAAGAATAAATCATGATTTAGAAGTTTTAAAAAAATATATTTTTAAGGAAAATAAACTAGAGGGTTTATTTTGGATTTTTATGCTTTTTAAAAATTATAAAAAAATCATAGGCATAGAAAATCATTATGAAACAATTATTATATATCATTATATTGAGAATTATATACAAATGCAATTGGAAAATGAATATCTTAGCGAGGATGATAGTAATATAAAAGTATTAAAAAATGAAGTGTTTCAAGTGAAAAATTATGAAGAGTATTATATATACATGAAAAAAAGAAAAGAAAAGGAAAAATGTAAAAATATAGAATATTTTTTTCTCAATAATGCATTTTCAAGTGATAAAATAAAATATTATAATAATTTTAATATAGATGTTATAGTTGAGTTTTTTGAAGTAAATAATGAATTTTATAATACATTTATGGAATTTGGAATGCAAACTTATGCTGATAATATATATAAAAAAGATTATGATAATAATATTTTCAAGGCATTTTTGATATTTATAAATAAAGACCCTATAAAAAAAGAAGCTATTGAAAAATTATTGAATAATGAAAAAAATACAGTACTTCATCATGTCTTAGGATTAAAAAACAACTAATTATGTTTTGGTTAAATGTAAAAAGGTTGTACTCGTGAAAAATAAAATAATTGTTTGTTTTGTTGTTTTAGTTAATATAATCCCTATTATATCTTATATTGTTTATATTAGTAGCACCAAGCTGTCAAATTTTCAGTTCTTATTTTCATTAATTTGTTTTTTTGTAGTTTTTGGATCAATCTCTATACTTAGTTTGTTATTTTTAAATGCAAAAAAGATTATTTCTTTATCGCCTGCAAAAAGAGAAAAAAATACTTCCGATGATGTTAATTTTATTGATGAAATTATGGATCTTGACCATTACTACCTACCTTATAATATTCATCACAATGATTAACAAGTAGAAAAATAATACTCCTTAAATTTTTAGGAGTATTATTTTCTTTTAAATCCGAATTTCTATCATTTATTTGTTTTTGAATTTTATCTTGCGTATTTTGATTTACTCTATTTATTTCCCCTGCAACACTTGAACCACTACCGACAATATCTTTAGGTGTATTTCTCATAGCAATTCTGCCGTTTTCGCTAGCATTAATTTGATCTGTTGTGGAATTAAAATCTTGTTTTGCTGAAAGAGGATTATAATGATCTTTAGTAGTGTATTATAAATATTTTTTTCTAAGTTTGTGCAAAATGAAAATTCTTATTTGTCTCTTTGTAAAATCTAGTTTTGATATCTGATGTTTTTATAATGGTTGATTTAAATAATTTATTATTGAACGCAATTGCTAATTTTTATAAAGTATGTAAATTTTATTGCACTTGTTATAAAAATTTTTTAATATATCAAAGAGTATTATTTTATATAAAATTTTATTTTTAATAAATATAAATGGTGGATTTAGCAAGCTACTAAAAAATTTCATTTGATATCTATTTTTAGATATGTTTTATTCTATTAGTAACCCACTAAGTAACCCATTACTTTACAATTTAATATATGCACAGTAACGGTTTCTTTTAATCCGATTAAAGTCAATATTAGTATATTTTTTATATTTCCGATTAAAATTAATACGATGTCGACTAATGCTCCGATTAAAAGCCATATGTTTAATAAGAGCAATAGCTTTTATTTGGTTGTTTATTGCGGAGAAAAGATATAAATACTTTTTGCTATTTAGTATCTTAGTAAGAGCAAATAACATTCCAAACTTATGTATTTTTTATTTTTGTGTGAAATTATGATAAAATACAAAATATAAGGAACTTCACTTATTTTTTTGCTTTAATTTGATAAGAGTAGAAAAATGTTTAAAAATGAAATAATTAATAATGCTGTACCTGCAAAGATTTTTATAAATAATCTTGGATTATATGATAATTTTCATAGAAATGTTAATGATATTAAAAGTGGTTTTAAAGTTAAAAGAGTTGGTGGAAATTTCTTTATTTTACTACCTGAATGGTTTATGAAGATAATTGAAGCTGGTTATAGTTGTTATGCTATTAAGGCTTATGATGATTTTGAATATGAATTTAAAGTATCGCTTACAAAGAAAACCGAAATAGGTTTTTATAAAAGATGAATACGTATAAATTTTGCAAATGCGGAAAGAAGATACTTTCGCATTTGAGTAAGTGTTCTGAGTGTAAGATAACAACTGTTAGAAATCAAAATAAACACTATGATGCTTTCAAAAGAGATAGAGATAGCTCTAGTTTTTATCATAGTGTAGAGTGGAAGAAATTACGTTCTAGTTTTATTAATGACAATCCATTTTGTTTTAAATGTGGAAGATTTGCAAAAATTGTTGATCATGTTATCCCTATAAGACAAGGTGGAGAAAAACTAAATGTAACAAATTTGCAAAGCTTATGTATGACTTGTCACAATAAAAAAACCAAAGAAGAATTAAAAGGGGTAAGGGGTTAAATCTCTATAAAATCGATATTCTGGTCACCGACCGGCTAGTCGCGAAAAAATGCGAGCTATTTTTTTTATTGTGTGTGTAATTGACTAACTAATTAACCAATAAATACCAAGTTTAAAATATGAATAATTGGGGCTTGTGCTTTAATTTCTTTTGCATGTTTTCCTTATATTTAACGCCCAATTAACTAATACGCACTTTAACGCCTTATGTTTTGTGTAAAATCACTAAAAAGAAAGGTGTTAATGCAAAAAGAATTTTTAAGTTGTGATGAGGTTTTGCAAATACTAAATATTAATTCTAAAGAGTATTTGAGTAGATATTTAAAGAAAAATGGAGTTAAGGTTTTAAGAGGAAAAGTTAAACCTTACCCAAAAGAAGAAATACTAAAGTTAGCTAAAAAAAGACAAGATGACAATCACCATAACTCAAAGCAAAATGAAATAGCACTTTTTATAGATGAAAGTATTATAAAAGAAAAACCAAAAAACAAGCAAATTGCTAAAGACAAAGAAATAAGTGAAATTAGCTTAAATTTTCAAACAATAGAGCAAGAATTGGCTCAAAAAGTAAAAAACGACTTAATTAATTTAGGAATTTATGATGATCTTGAAGATGATATTATTAAAGTATATGCTAAAAATCTTATTTTACTAGAATGCTCAAGCAAAGAGGTAGAGAAAAAAGGTTTTTGCACTACAAGTGATAAAGGAGTGCAGATTATCACTCCCGAGCTAGTTGCTTTTAACTCTCTAACTAAAAATGTAATAGGCTTGGCTAAAATTTTAGGCATCGGTGCTCCAAGTAGAACAAGAGTAAATCCAAAAGAGAAAAAAGAAAGCTCTCCTTTTGATGTTTTATTGGAGAAAGAAGATGAATGATATCAAGTTAAGATCTAGAGAAGATATTTTAAATTATGCTAAAAAATATATCAAAATAAAAAACGAAGAATTTCAAAATTCTCCATTTTATATAGATGAAAAAATAGCCTTAAACGCAGTTGTTTTTGTATCTTTATTAAAACATACCGATGGAGAATTAGCAGGAAAGCCATTTGCTCTTTTAAATTTTCAAATAGAGTTTATAATAGACATTATTGCTACATATTCAAAAGAAAAAAATGCTAGGAGGTATTCTTATGCATTATTATTTATTCCGCGAAAAAACGGCAAAACAGAGCTTATAGGAGCTATTTTGCTTTACTTTCTTTTTGTGGATAAAGAAAAAGGAAAGAAAATATATTGTGCTGCAAATGAAACTGAACAAGCAAAGTTAGTTTTTAATGCAGCTTCATCTATGATAAGTCAAGAAAAGCATTTGAATGATATGTGCTATCAATATAAGACTTATAGGGAAATTCGTAAAAAAAATACAAAGTTTGAAGATTTTATAAAGGTTTTGACAGCTACTAGTGAAACTAAAGATGGATTAAGACCTTATGTTTTTATTTACGATGAGCTTCATGCTGCAAAAGATGGAAAATTATACAAGGTCTTAGAAGAAGGAACGGCAAGTCGTTCTAATTCTCTTTGTATAGTAATATCGACAGCAGGTTATAACCAAAATTCAGAGATGAAAAAACAATATGATTATTGTAAAAAGGTTGCTTGTGGTATTATAAATGATCCTTCTACATACTCTAAAATTTACGAACCAAATGAAGATGATGATTGGCATGATGAAAAAGTGTGGGCTAAAGTAAATCCTGCTTTAGGGTATGGAGTTAAGATAGAAAAATTAAGAGAATATTTTGAAAAAGCAAAATCAAATGCAAACGATGAGGTTAGTTTTAAGACAAAGCATTTAAACATATGGACTTCAAATGCTGGTGCTTTTGTAAAAGATGATGATTTTATGAAGTGTAATCTTGGAAAAATAAATTTAACTTCTGATGTTTTTATGGGAATAGATCTTTCAGCTACGACAGATTTGACTGCACTAGCTATAATCTGCGAAATTGATAAAATTTTACATGTTGATTTTAAATTTTATGCGCCTAGACTGTGCGCTGAGCAAAGAAGCAGAAGAGATAAGGTTCCATATTTAGAATGGGCTAGGCTTGGATATCTGACTTTAACACCAGGAAATAGTGTAGATTATGACATATTGATAGAAGATATTATTTGTTTTAGTAAAACACTTAATATCAAAATGATAGGTTATGATCCTTGGAATAGTACTGAAGTAGCCAAAAAACTTAGTGAAGAAAACTTAGAATGCGTACAAATTAGACAAGGTTTTGCAAGTATAAGCGAACCGCTAAAAGAGTATCAAATAAGAGTATTAAAACAAACTATAAACCACAATGCAAATCCTATTTTTAGATGGTGTAATAATAATTTGGTAATAGATAAAGATGCAAGAGAAAATATAAAACCTGATAAGAAAAAATCAAGCGAAAGAATAGATGCAATTTCAGCTTTAGTAACTGCCATAGCGACTAAAAATACCTTTGTAAAACCACAAGAAAGTATTTATGAAAAACGGGGTATTAGGAGCTTGTAAAAATGGTTATTATATTTGTTTGATTATGTATTGTGTATTTTCTTTGATTAAATTATACTTAGAAATTATGTTTGTAGTGTTAAGTATGGTTATTCCTTTATTAGAAATTTGTTTCATTAAAGCTTTTACTGATGCTGAATTTGAAATTACGTGTTTTCTTTTGCTGGTAATAGCGGAACAATATTTTTTTTTAAAAATTAAACCTTTTTTTTGCAATTCATCTACTGTAGTTAATATTTGCTGATAAGCACAATCTAATTCTTTACCTTTTAATTCGATAAATATTGTAATGTTTTTTATTTCATCTACAGCCATATAATCACATTTTTTATGTGTGCTTTGTTCTGAAAAATAACCTTTATCTAGTTTGATTTTGAACATTGAAATGTCTTCAGCAAGTATGTTTAAAGAGAATGTTTTACCATTTTCAGAACAAGCTAAAATACCATTTCTTTCTTTGGTGTATGGACCTATATAATGATTTTCAAATTCTTTAAGCCATGATAAATCTCGTGTTGTTTGCTCTTGATTCATAAATCCTCATTTTGTAGATTTAATAAATCAGTGTAATCGTTAGAAAGTATTTCTGCTGTTTTATCCATTTCTTGAGTGTTAATAAAATACTCTTTTTTATCAAGAATAGAAGCAATAGTTCCTTCTTCTAATTTATATATTTCTATATCATTTATATCTAATCGAAGTAATTCTTTTGGTATGATTTTTTCTATTTTACCCATTGTAAATAAGTTTTCTTGTTTGTGCAGTTGTATTCCAGTTAGTATGTTAGATAGATAATAGAGTATAAAAGGACTATGTGTTGATATTATAAAGTTTAATTTGTTATATTTTATTTCAGTTTCTTCTAGTGTATGTGATAAAAATGATTTTAAAATAAAATGTAAAATTTCTTTTTGATGTTCAGGGAATAAGCTTAATTCTGGTTCTTCAATAAAAATATTTGTTTGTTGTGCTTGTGGTTTAGACGGTATATCTAGATTAATCTTTCTTTCTTGAGATGTTTCTTTTAATAAATAAGATATAATAACTTCTATTATAGATGCTGATTTAACCCCTGATGATGCATTTTTATAATTAATTGTATAATCTTTTGTTTGTAGTAAAAAATCATTTGTGACCTTATTTAATTTTTGAAGAAGTTCTATATTGAACATTTCCAATTTATAGGAATTATCATTAAATTTTAAACCTCTCAAAAAATATTCCATTGTATTGTTTAAAATTTCAGATATACGAATGCTCCTATCAAAATTATAACTGAGAATGTCTGGTATAATATAGCGTAAATCCGAAATAAAAACTTGTTCAGATACTATTTGGGTATTGTAAAATATTACTACTTTGTTGTTTTGCACCTCGATAGTGTTATTTATTGAAGTGTATATAATTTCGGTATCATTATTAAAAAAATCATCAATTTCGCATATATTAAAGATACGACCAATTTCATTTAAATCAAATTCGATTTTATTCTCACCGAATATATTTTCACTATATTGTTTATTGTTTATTAGAAGAGTTAGATTGTTTATTATAATATCAAAACTATATATTAATTTCATTAAAATACTTTTACCAGATCCACTTTTTCCTATTAGAATGGTAAAAGGTTTAATTTCTATATTGATATCTTTTATAGGACCAAAATTTTTAATTTTAAGTTTTTTCATCATAATATATTTTACCATTTATTTTTTATAATAATTTAAAGCAAAAAATATTCCTATTTATATCCTATACCTACTTTATAAAAGGTTTTATAGATTTTGAAATTTCATCTAATGATAGATTTTTAAGCTTATCTGATATGGTAATAGTAGCCTTTTTCTAAAAAATTAGAAAAAGCTAAAGTTTTATATCACATTCATTTAAAATCAAAGTAAGAGATTTTCTTTTTGAAAAATCTGCAGTAGTTACTATAGTGTATCCCTTTGCTCTTATTTTTTGCAAAATATATTTTGAAATATTAAATTGAGTATTTAAAAAATTTAAATGATTTTCAGACATAGGTGTTTTTCTTAAACATAGAAAAAAAGGATTTTTATCGTTATTTTTATTAAACTTCAAACCATTCTCAAATTCATGATCTTTATAATTGCTTTTTTGAATATCATTATCTATCATATGTTTTTTCATATTATCATAAAAATCTTTTAGATTACCATTTTCCAATATCTGTCTTAATATTTCTTTTGGGAGATCATTTAAATAAGGATTTTTTACTATCAAATTATCAATATTAAGCGGTGTGAAATAATAAGATTTTTCATAACTTAGCACAAGGAATAAATTGAAAGTATTTTTATAATAATCAAAATAAATATTAACTTTTACTTGATGATATTGATAGCTTAGTTTTAAACAATCTTCGGGCTTTTTAAAAGCTGACATTAAATATTTTTGCTTCAAAAACTCTTTTATATCATTCATTTTTATTTCTTTTATTGTGTATTTTTCTACTTCATTTATAAGACGATCGAAGCTTTTTTGCTGTTCGTAATTTTTAAGCCAACTGTCAACCCAAATAGGAATGGGCTTATTATTATCATTCCAATTACTCACACTACTATAAGCTAAACCGGTTATATTGCAAAAATCTTGTCTTGTAAGTCCTAGACTTTTGATTTTTTCATCAAACTCTTTTTTTAGCATAAATTGTCCTTAAATTTTATTATCATAATTATACCAAAATATACTTAAAAAGTGTGTATAAATAAAAATACTTATTAAAAAAGTAAAAAATATTGACAATAATATCAAAAAAGTATATAATAATGCTATGTTTTTACCTAATAAGTAAAAATAAGTCAAAAAGAAAGGAGTAAAAGATGAAAAAGCTAAGATTACTCGCACTAATCTTACAAACAATATTTTATATTGTAGCTTTACTTAAGCTTTTAACAAGCTAAAGTAACCCCCAGTGCGAGGGGGTTTTCATCTTTGAAACAAATTATATCTAAAAAAGGTTTAAAAATGGATTTTAATTTTATACTTATTATTATTTTAGCTGCTTGGGTAGGAGTGTGCGAAATACGCATTAATAAACTTGAAAAAAGGATAAAAGATGAATAATTTAGTTGTTATAAATGGACAAAATGTAGAGTTGGAAGTGCAAGGAGCCGACCAAGTTACTTGCACTTCTTTAAGTGTGGCTGAAGTATTTAATAAAAACCACAAGAATATTATACGCAAAATAAATGAATTTCCAAAGGATAATTTTACTAAGCTCAATTTTGAGCCGAGTAAATATACTGATAGCACGGGTAGAGTTTTACCTTGCTACAAAATCACTCGAGATGGTTTTTCTTTACTTGTTATGGGTTTTACAGGCGAAAAAGCTTACAAATGGAAAATCGAGTTTATCAAAGCTTTTAATGAAATGGAAAAATGCTTAAAAAACTTAGAGCAAGAAAACATGCAAAAACTAGCTTTTAGACAAAGCTTAGGTTATAAATCTCAACTAGTACAGCAGAAGAAAAAGTATGAAAATGAGATTAAAGCTTTAAAATGCGATTTAGAGCATAAAAACGAGTTAAGCTTTAAAAGAAAGCTTAGCAATGAAGAGTTTTTGGAACTTAGAAAATTTCTAGCTAGAGATTATGAAGCTGTTATTATAAACAAAAATGGTTTTTCCTTGTTTGCCCAAACTATATCAAGAAATTTTTATCAACTAGACAAAGAAAATGATTTTTTAATTTACAAACAAGTTTGTTCTAAGTTAAAAGAAAAATTACAATACTATCAAAACTATGATTATTACCAAAAAGTTTATATAAACAATCCATATTTTAGATAATTTTATAGTCTAAAATACCAAATACGCATTCTAACGCCTCAAAGTTTTTTTAAAATACTTAAAAAAACGAGGCTTTGAATGCTAGATAAAATAAAATCATTTTTTAAAACACAAAAAAGAAATCAAGATTATCATACCTTAGAGTTCCTTTCAGGAGAAAAGGTAAATTCTGATGAGCTTTCTGCTGTAATTGCAGCTATATCAAATATAAGCGAAACTATAGCTTCTTTGCCATTAAATCTATACAAAAAAGAAAAAAATGGCTCTATGTTAGCCACTAATCATCCTTTGTTTGATCTTATAAAAATTGCACCAAATGAAACCATGACACCATTTACACTTATAGAAGCTTTTATGGTGCAAATGCTTATTTATGGAAATGGTTTTTTATATCCTATGCGAAAAAGAAATGGGCAAATTTGCTCCATAGAACTTATAGAAAACAAAGATATTTCATTGTTTAAACAAAGTGGAAAATACTTTTATAGTGCATACTCTAGCAATGGCAGTGTTGTTTTAAGCTATGATGAAATAGTCAATGTACCATACCACACAAAAGATGGTGTCAATGGAATAGCACCTTTAAGAAAAAGTAAAACCACAGCAAAGTTAGCTACAGCCATAGAACAACATGGACTTAGCTTTTTTCAAAATGGTGCTTTTACAAGCGGTGTTATTACTGTTCCAAATGAGCTTAGTGATCAAGCATATGATAGATTGAAAAAATCATTTAAAGAAAACTATAGTCAAAAGAAAGCTTATAATATATCCATTTTAGAAAGTGGCTCTACATTTACTCAAACTACAAGCGCAAATAAAGATAGTCAATTTATAGAAAGCAAACAATTTCAGATTATAGAAATTGCAAGATTATTTAACATACCCCCGCATAAGCTAGGAGATCTTTCTAGAGCAACATTTTCTAACATAGAACAACAAGAAACAAACTACATGGTTCAAACAATCACGCCTCTTACTACAAAAATAGAACAAGCATTTAATCGCTTTTTGCTTACTAAAAGCGAATGGGGAAAATATTATTTTAAATTTAATATCAATGCTATTTTAAGAGCTGATAGTGCTTCAAGATGGGAAAGCTATACAAAAGCTTTAAACAATGGAGTTATGAGTATTAATGAGGTTAGGGCGTTAGAGGAGATGAACCCAATTAGCAATGGAAATGAACATCTTATAGCATTAAATTTAGGAAAGTTAAATGCACTAAAGGATGAGGTTTGGGAGAAATAGAAGTAGAAGGTCTTGTAGAATTAATGAAAGATTTAAACACACTGAGTAATTCATCATTATCAAAAGCTGCTAGAAAAGGCGCTATGAGTGTAAGCAAGGAAATAGCTAAGGTTTATAAAAAAACAGCACCTAAAGAAAGTGGTCTTTTAAGATCAAGTGTTAGGGCTGTTACAAGTAGAAATTTAGAAAAAGGTGTTTATAGGGCAGCTGCTGTTGTATTTAAAAAGAAAAAAGTAAGCCAAAAAAGATATGAAAAACTAAAAGGTTTTAAAAAATGGACTTTAGAGAAAAAGAATGAAAAGAAAAATAAAATAGAGTATTTTTCTAGTGCTTATTATGCACATTTTTTAGAGCATGGATTTTGGCATAGAGGAGGAAAAAACAAAAAAGGTAAAACAAGTTTTGTAAAAGGATATAAAACTATGGAAAATGCTACAAAAAAAATAGAACCAAAGGCAGATATTTTAGTTCAAAACGAATTAGAAAAAGAATTAAAAAAATTAGGGTTTTAAATGAAAATGTACAAAGAATTTTTAGTCCGCTTTCTACGAAATTTAGAAAATGAATTAAAACTAGATATTTATCCTATAAAAGCAACTATAGAAAGTAAAGAAAATTTTATAGTTTATGAAATAAGCAATGAAGAAATAGTTTTAAGTATTGATAATAAATTATTAGTAAAAGAAATAGAAATATCCCTTACCATATATAGCAAAAAGTATCAAAAGTTAAGAAATATAAAAGAAGATTTGGAAAATTTATTGTTTAGTATAGATAAAAAGCCAACAGATATACTCATAGCCGGAGAAGATGAAGAAAATGGTTTTTATTACAGTAATATGTTTTTAACTTTTAAATTTTAATACGCTTTGTAACGCCTCAAAGTTTTCTTAAAATCTATTTGTATTTTATTGCAAGGAGAACCAATGCCAAAAGAAAAAATAATTTCAGAAGCACCAGATGTTCAAGGTCTTAGAGTATTAGTTTTATCTCGTGCTATGGAAACAGCCGGATCTACACCAGTACAAGCAGGTTTTTTAACTAGCATTTCAGGACTTAAAGGAGGAAGTAGGGAAAGTCAAAAATTAAGCCCAATTAATGACAGAGATTATGAAGAAATAAATGCAGTAGGTAAAAAAACAAGTGCCACTGTGAATATGTCTTTGCTTTATAAATTTGTAAAAGATGGAAAAACGCAAGATTTTGAAGGTGTAAATTATCTTGAAAAGGCTTTTGAAGAAAATGAAGAAGTTTTTATTATTGTTGAGGTTAATGATGAAAGAAAAACAACTTTAAAAATCAAAATGAAAATAACGGGTTTTGAAGTTACCAGCGAAGCTAATAATAAATTTAGCGCAAATGTTACAGCAGAAAAAATAGGAGAAGCAAAAGACATCACTCCTTTTAGATTTGAAGAAGGAGATAATATAGAGCATACTAGCGATGCGTTAAATGTAGGTGATGTTTATGCGGATAAAAAATCAAAAACGATCTATTACTATCCAAATCCAAGCACACTAAAAACGCCACAAACTAATGATGAAAGACTTGTATATATCTTTGATAGCGTTAGAGGTGTGTGTCCATATGCTAATAAGCAGTTTTTTAATGAAAGTAAAGAATTTATAGATAGTGAGCAAGAACATGAGGATAAATGGGTAAAAGAAGATGATGAAAACATCATTCATGAAATCAAAAATGAGCCAACTCAAGGTCAAACTTATGAAGAATTAAAAGGCAAGACAATTTATTTTTATCCAAATCCTTTATCTCTTACATATCCAGCAAATAAAGATATAAGAAAAAAATACACATGCGATGGAAGCAGTGGTGTGGCTTCATCTGCCACTGAAGAAGAATTCAACATTAACAAATTTACACAAAAAGGAAGAAAAAAATGAATTTAAAAGATTTTTTACAAAACAATTCTCTTAAAACAAAGGAAATTAATATTGATGGCATTGATGAAAAAATAACCATAAAACAACTTTCTATGTTAGAACAATATGAGCTTATGAAAAATCATAAAATAGAGTTTAAAAAAGATAGTAAAGATGGTGATGATATTAATGAAATCAATATAGAAGCCATAAGCAACAACTCTAATTTTAGAACCGAAGTTGTCTTAAAAGGACTTGTAGAGCCAAGATTAAGCAAAAAAGAAATTACACAGCTTAATCAAGCCGCACTTGCTGTTATTTCTAAAATAGCTGATGAAATTTTAACCTTTAGTGTAGAAGTCCCAAAGCAAGAGAGCAAGGGCGATTAAAATATCGCCTAGCCCTTGCATTAGGAAAAACAATAGGCGAACTAGAACAAAGCATTACCCAGGCAGAATTTAATGAGTGGATGGAGTTTTTGTCTAATGAGCCTTTAGCTTGCGATAGAAATGAAATACAAATTAGTATTTTGCTTAGTATGATTGCATCTTTTATGGGAGTTAAAAACAAATGTGAAGATTTTTTACTAAGTGAGCATTTGAAGCCATCAATTAAGCAAAGTGCTAATACAAATCAAAATATAGATTTAAAAAAATTAGGTTTAGATTTTTTAGAACTTTTAGGATAATAAACTATGATCAATCTCCACGATAAATTCTTTTTCATTTGGGTTTTCTTGCAAAATTTGACAAAACTGAACTTTTATATCATGATTAAAAAGATTGTTTTTTATACCAAATTGCATAGCTTTTGCACTAAGCAGAACAATTTGGGGTTTGTTTTCTTTAAGAAAAATATCAACAGCTTTAGTAAAGCTAGCAAGTTCTTCATCAATAATCTTTTCTTGAAATTCTTTTTTACTCTTAGTTTTAGCCATAAAAAACACCACAAGCAAAAACAGCAAAGTTATAAAAGTAAGTGGCTCATAAGAGTAAAAAAACATTCTAATACCTTTTTTGTTTTCATTCTAGCTAAATTATATATAAAAGGAAATTAAAGTGGCAAAAAATGTAAAAGTTGGTATAAGTGTTGATACAAATAAAGGAGTGGTTAGTGTTAATAAGTTAAACCAAAGCTTTGTTAATCTAAATCAAAAAACAAAAGATACCAAAGAAAGCTTTTTGGGTCTATCTAAAGCGATATTAGATATGAATGCACATTTTGTGCAAAGCTATCATGGTTATAAAGCTATGTTTGATAGCGTGAGTAATTATGCCAAATCTTTTATAGAATTAAATGCTCAATATGAAAAAACAAAGAAGAATATAGCTTCCTTAATAGCTGTAAATTCATCCAATGTTGCATCTTTTGGTAAGACACTAAATATACAAGAAAAATATCAATTGTCATTAAAACAAAGTGCTAAAACACTAGAGCAGTTTAATAATTTATCTGCTAAGTCAGGATATGCTGTATCAGATTTAGCGGATATTTTTTCTAGTTTTTATGCAGGTGCTTCAAAAAATATGAATTTTGATGAAAGTATAAAATCTTTTGAAAATTTAATGCAAACTCTTAAAATATCAGGTCTTGGAGTAGAACAGCTGAAAATGACAATAGATGGTCTTGGAGATGGAGCTGTATTATCAAGTTCTGATCTTGGTAGGTTTTTAAAACAAATCGGACTTACTAACGAAGCTATTAAAGAAGCTAATGCAAGTGGTAATCTATATAATTTAATTATTCAAAAAACAAGTGAAAATGTTAAGGTTGCTCAGCTAGCTCTTGGAGGATATGAGGATAATGTTAGACTTCTAAAGTCAAATATAGATAAATTAAAAAGAGAGCTGAGTAAACCTATATTTGAAAGTGTAAATGAAAGCTTGTTAAAGCTAAATATTTACATGGAAGAAAATAAAGATAGTATTTCTAGTTTTATTAAAACTTTTCAGAGTTTAACACCTATACTTATTAATGTTTCTTTGACTTTTGCTAGCTTAAAGGCATACTCTAAAATAGCTCCGATTTTATCTAAAGGATTTTTAGAACTAAAAGCTTCGATACTAGATACTAAAAATGCTTTATATCTACAAAGAGTTGGGTTGCTTTCTAATACTCAAAGTATAAATGAAATAAATAAAAGAACTATTGTTTTATCTAGGGGATTTAAAGCGTTATCAAATGTTGCCAAGAATGCTATACCTTTAGTTTTAATTGAAAGGTTGTTTGCTATAGAAGATGCCTTAGATAAAGCGTATGAGAAAACAGAAAAGTTAAATTCTTCTTTTAAAAGAAAAATTGAAATTTTAGATATAGAAGATTTGAAAAAACAAAAAGAGCAATTAGAAAAAGAGTTGGAAAGTATATCAGATATTGGAAGCTTTCAAAACACAATAGGAAATCTTTTAAAAGAATATTCATTTGAAATCATAGGAGATGATTATAAAAAAGCAATCTCTTATCTACAAAAAATAGATTTTTCTTTTATGGGGGCTATTAGAGAACAAAGTGTTGAAGATGCAAGAGAGATAGCAAATATTGCTCAAAAAATAGCATTTTTAGATGATAAAATTAAGCAAAATGCAAAAGAGGAAGTAAAACTAAAGAGTGTAGAAAAGCTCAATAAGGAGTTAAAGGATGCAGTTGAATTAATAACAAAAATTCAAATTCCAAAAATAGAAAGCCAAGAGTTAGAAAAAACAAACAAAGCTTTAGATGATTTAAATAAAAAATTATTAGAACTTGTTAGTATTAATAATTGGGAACAAAATAATGCTTTAGTAGAGCAGGTAAACATTATATCTAATGCATTAGCTCATGCTGTTAAAGCTGATGAGGTTAAAAGAATACTAGATCAAGAAGAAAAAGCAAAACTTGCTCAAGAAAAGCATACTCAAATCATAAAAGAGCAAAATCAAGCACTCAAAGAACTTTCACAAATCACTATGAGTGAGTATGAAAAAAGCTTGGAATCTATCAATGAAAAATTAAAACATTTCAAAGAAATAGGTTTTGATAGTAAAACTATACAAAAAGCTAAAGAAGAAATGATTATAGATCTTGATTTAAAAGAGAGTGAAAAAGAATTTCAATCCTATAAGAGTTTAATGCTTGAATTTTATGAAAGTGTTGGTAAAAAACAAGAAGCTTGGGCTTTGAAAGAAATAGAATTAAGAGAGAAATTTGTAGATATTTTAGATAAAGAAGATCTCCAAAAACTTATAAAGACGCAAAAAGAAGCTTTTCTAAATGTAGAAAAAAATGCATCAAAAACATTTAAAAATGTAGAAAATGATTATCTTAAGATGATAGCAAATATGCAAAGAACCATAGAAAGTCGTTTTTTTGATTTTATAGAAGGAAAAATAAAAAATTTAAAAGAATTATTCATAGGTTTAGGCAAATCTTTAGCTATGGATATGCTATCACCTGCTATTAGTTCTATTAGCGGATCAATATCAGGCATTTTTACAAATTCATTAATGGGTGCGAACAATTCTTATCAAAATGTTAGTTTAATTTCTCAAGATTTAGGTTTAAAAAAAGATAATAATGGAAATTTTACCGGTGTTATAGATGGTAAAGAAGTTATTATATCTTCTAATGGAGAGGTTAAAAAAGGACAAGATGTGTTAAATGGTGTATCTAATGTGCTAAGTGGATTTAATGCATTAGAAGGTATTTTAAGTGGCTCTACATTTGAAAAAATACAAAGTTTTAGTAGTTTTAATTTTAGCAGTATTGGTGATAGTTTTACTTCTGTGTTTCAAAATTTTTCTAATTTAATAAAAAATATAGGAACACTAGGAAGCAATATTTTAAGTTTAGGAAGTGCATATCTTGGTAGTTTTTTTGGAGGGACTGCTTTAACTTCTTTTAGTTCTGGTGCTTTATGGAGTTCTTTAGGTATTGGCGGTATAAATGGAGCTTTAGCCGGTGGTATTGGTTCTACTTTGGGTTTTGTTGGTGGTTTAGCCACTAATGCATTAAGTGGTGGTCTTTTGGGTTATGGTATAGGAAAGCTTGGAGATATGTTATTTAAAGCTGATACTCATGCTGGAAGTGGTGGTGCTATAGGTGGAGTTTTGGGTTCTTTAATAGCACCTGGTATAGGTACTTTGGTAGGCGGTCTTTTAGGTAGTGTTATAGGTGGAATTTTTGGAAAAACTAAAGCTACCGGAAGTGGTCTAAGACTTTGGCAAGATATAAATTTTAAAGATCATTTTTCACAAGGAAATTTGCAAAGCTATATTGATTATCAAAAGAAAGGGTGGTTTAGTAAAAAAAGTTGGACTGAATATCAAAATATAAATGATAGAAAGATAAAAGAACTTAATCTATTTTTGGATAATCAATATGCATTATTAGAAAGGTTAGGGGCAAATTTAGACAAATACGAAATAAACGCAGGGAAATATAGTGGCAATTCTCTTATAGATACAGCCGTTCCAAATGCTTTATTAAAAAGTTTTTTAAATACTGATGATAATGAATTAATTAACGAACAAATCAAAGCCATACAGCAAGCTGCTAAAGAAGCAAATATATCTTATGCACAGCAACTTTCTAAGCAATTTGGTCAGTTTATGAGTATGCAAAGTAATATTTTAAGTCAAATATATAAAAATGATCCTGTGAAGGTGGCAAAAATTACTCTAGATGATACCATGTATGCACTAAAAACTGCCATTAGAAATGTAAGTGGTGGTTTTGATATCTTAGGGTTAAAAGAAGATGAATTTAAAAATATTTCACAAATTTCACTAGATAAACTTAATGAGGCTTATAATGAAAGCTTAAGAAATGATTTCTCAACTGAAAATGTAGAAGCTTGGGAGCAATTATTACAAGCTTTAGCAAGTGCAAATGAGCAAGTAAATAACATCTTGCAAACCATTATTAATAAAACAAGTGAATTAATGCAGATAAATCAAAGTTTTGCAGGTGTTAATGGATTGGATACTAGTGTTTTTAAAGTTAATGATTTGCTTAATCAGTATGCTACTATAATGGGTGGATTAAAAGATGATCTAAGTAAAGAAGAACAAGATATTTTTAAAGATATTTTTAGTGCTAATGATAAGTTGTTAGAGCTCGGATATGAAGGAATAAATGATTTTTTAAGCACTGGTAATACTGAACTTAGAAAACAATTAATAGCCATTATCACTTCCTTTGAACAAATAATGAAAGAACAAGGTGGTTTAATTTTTTCATCAGAGCATTTGAATGAGTTAGCTAAGGTTGATGAGCTTATAAAAGCATATGAAGATGAGAATTCAAAAGAATATGCCAAAATTAAAATTAATGAAAACAATAAACTTTTAGAAAATTTAAACAATCAAAAAAATATTTTATCATCTCTTGCTAGCTTTAGTGATAATTTGATTAAGCAAACTATTCAAACACCTCAAATGATAAGTAAAAACTATGAAAAATTACTAAAAAAAGCTAGCGATGATTTTAAAAATAATAATTTTAATTCATCTTCCTTTGAAGAACTAAAGCAGGCAGCAAGTGCCAAAGAAAATGACTTAAGAAATTCATCATCTTATGAAGAATATCAATTTCAAATGTTAAAAATGGCTAATGATATGAAGGATTTAGGAGGTGAAGCTGATTTAAATACAATACAAGATGAGATTGCCAAAATTACATTAGAAAATGAAAAATTAAATGAAAAACTTCAAGAAACTATAAAAGATACATCTTCTATGACTTTAGAAGAATTAAAAAAATATAGAGAAACTCTTTTAGAGCAAAGCCAAAAAGAAGTTCAGGAAATGATTAAGTATCTTGGAAAAGATTCACCTATAGCAAAATACTTAGAAGGTATGATTAAAGAATTAAAAAATGGTAGTACTTTAAGTGTGGCTGCTATAGAAAATTTAAAATATGCTTTGCTCGCGTATCAAAACAATTCTAATAAAGTAGATAATGAATTAAATCAAGAAATAAAAAACCCTAATAAAAAAGCGCTCGCTTTTGCAGATGGTGGAATAATAACACAAAAAACAAATGCTATTATAGGAGAAAATGGATATCCTGAGGCAGTTATTCCGTTAAAAGATGGTAAGGGATTAAAGGTTGATGTTTCTAATATATTTGAAAGATTAGAAACAGCTCTTTCTAAAGGTATAGATAATGGCTTTAAGCAATTAAATTCTAAATTTGATGGATTAATTACAAAAGTAGACAATGTAGATAAAGGTATTAAAAGACTTTGTATGGATATGTCAATTCTTACAAAACAAACAAGAGAAATTGTAGAAAGGATTGAGAAATGATTATAGTAAGACCTTTGGAGTTTATCATAGAGCAAAATACCATAAGCAAAGATAATACAGCTATATGGGATAAAGATAAAACATATAAGATCAACGATGAGGTTTCTTTTAAGGGATATATTTATAAAAGTGCTAGCGATGAAGACAAACATGAAGAACCAGATGTTTATTTCGATAAATGGGTAAAAATGCGTCCTACAAATGAAAATGCATGTTTTGATGATGAGGTAAATACGCAAAGTAAAGACAATAAAACTTGGAGTGTTATTATAGATGTTAAAGAAAGTTTTGATGCCTTAGCTGTATTAAATGCCAATTTATCCAAGATTAAAATACAAACATTGGATAAAAGGGTTATTTATGAAAAATCACTATTTTACAGAAAATCTCGCACATGGTGGGAATATTTTTTTGGTAGATTTAAGATCAACAAAGATGATTTTATATTTTTTAAATATCCCATTAATTCTAAAATAAAAATAACATTCTATGCTCTAAATGATATTGCTAATGTTGGACATATACTTTTGGGTAAAAAAGAAAAATTAGGTATTACTATACACCCTGCTAATCTTACTTATCTTAATTATTCTAAAACAAACACAAATGAATGGGGGCATACTACTGTAGTAGATGGTAAAAAAGCGAAATTTTTAGAATTTATAGTTGCCTTAGAAAAAGCTCATTTTGATTACTATGATGATTTAATTGAAAGCATTTATAATAAAAAGACACTATTTATTGCAGATGAAAGTGAAAATGGGTTTAAAAAACTGACCACTTTTGGTATTTTAAAAGATTATTCAGCTCCTATTGAAGACTATGACTTTTTACAAATTAAATTAAATATACAAGGTTTGATATAAAATTTTTATATCAAGCTAACACGCATTTAAACGCCTCAAAAAATTTATAAAATCTATACAAAACATATTTTAAGGAAAAATATGAACTTTGTTAGATCAGATACTGCAAAAATAAGAAATATAGACAATGATAATAATATATTAAGTTTTGTCATGATTTCAAATTCTAATGCTTGTAAGCGTTGGGATTGGGATATGGGTGAATATCTTGAGGAATTAGATATCTCCGGTGCAAGATATAACGAATTAAGAACGCTTTTTACAGACCATAATCCGAGCGTAGATAATGCTATAGCAAAAATTGAGAATATAAGAGTTGAAAATAACGAATTAGTTTGTGACTGTATTTTTGCAAAAGATGAGAGAAGTCAAAATATTTTTAAAAAATACAAAGATGGAATTTTAAGTGATGTATCTATCGGATATAAAATCTTAAAACAAACTATAGATAAAGACAGCAATCCCAAGAAAGTACTTGTAAATGAGTTTGAAATTTTTGAACTTAGTGCTGTTTGGAAAGGTGCAGATAAAAATGCAAAAAAACGCTTTTTTGATGAGCAAACACAAAAAGAAGCTAAAGCTTTAGCCCAAGCAAGAGAACGCGAGCTAGAGCTTATGATTAAAACACTTTAAAGGAGAGATAATGCAAAAAATAAGAGAAGAAATAGGTGCTTTACATAAGCAGATGTTAGAGCTTTCTAATAAAGCAAAAAATGAAAAAAGAGCATTTAGCACAGATGAAGAACAAAAATATAATGAAATGCTTAAAGATTTTGAAAGCAAACGCAGTGAGCTTTTAAGACTTGAAGAAGAGCAAAAAAGAGAAAAATTTTTAAATGAAGTTACAAGTATAAGATTAGAACAAAATCCACATCCACAAAAAGAAGAAGAAAGAGACTCTATGAGATCTTTTGTTAAATACTTAAGAAGTGGAGTTATAGACACATCTTTGCAAAGAGATGCATTAAACGAAGCTTCAGGTGATAAAGGCGGTGTTTTAGTTCCTACAACATTGCAATCAAAAATTAGATCAAAATTGACAGATCTTAGTGTAATTAGGAAAATAGCTACTGTGCAAAAATCATCCACAAATCAAGATATACCTATACTTGAAGATATAAGTGGTTTTGGTTGGATTGATGAAATGGCTAGTTTTAATGAGGCAAGTGCTTCTTTTTCAAAATTAACTATTGGAGCATACAAATTGGGAGGTATTATTAAAATTAGTGAAGAATTACTAAATGATAATATCTCAAATTTAGAAAGTTTTTTAATTAGAAAGAGTGCTGAAAAAATTGCACAAGCAGAGGAAGAAGCATTTATAAAAGGCGATGGAAATAAAAAACCAACAGGTATTGTAAATACAAAAACCAAATATGAATTAGCAAGTAATAGTGGCATTACAAGCAATGATGTAATTGATGCATTTTTTACATTAAAAAGTGCATATAGATCTAATGCATGTTGGCTTGTTGGGGATGATTTTATGAAAGCTCTTTATAAATTAGTCGATGGAGATGGTAGACCTTTATGGATGCCAGCGCTTAGTTCTGGTGGATATGACACTATTTTGGGTAAAAAAGTAATCTATTGTTCTTCATTAGATGGTTTTGGTGCTAATAAAATTCCTGCTATCTTCGGTGATTTTAGTTTTTATGAAATTTGGGATAGAGAAACTATGAGCTTTACGAGATTAAATGAATTGTATGCTCAAAATGATTTAGTTGGAATTAAAGTTAGATCAAGACTTGATGCTAAATTAATCACAGATGAAGCAGTTTGTAAAATAGTAACTCCTTCTTAAAGTCTAAGTCATGAAAAAAGTTGAATTTTTATTTTGTTTAAGTGGTGATGTTTTTTATAGAAAAGGTGATGTGGTAGAGCTTAATGATAAAGAAGCTCTACGACTTCAAAAGAGAAATATTGTAAAGATACTTATAGAGCAAGAGCAAGTAGATGAACAAGTAGATGAACAAGTAGATGAACAAGTAGATGAAGCTCAGCAAAAGCAAAAAGGTAAGGGCAAAAAATGATTATTAAAGAATTAAATGCACCTGAAAAAACTCTTATAAACATAAAAGAATTAAGAGAATTTCTAAGAATAGATAGTGAAGTTTTTGATGAAAGCATAAAGCAGTCTTTAAAAGCTGCCATAACAGAATTTGAAAACAGAACTAATCGCATATTGGTTAAGAATAATTATGAAATATCTTTTTTCAATGAAAGAGTTGTGTTAGCCCCATTTAATTCTTTAGAGAATGCACAATTCAAAGCAGAATTTAAAACAAATTCCAATGTTTTGTATTGTGAAGGTAGTGGAAGAATGATTGTTAATTTAGGTTATGAAGAGCTTCCAGAAGATATAAAACTTTGGCTTAAAAACTATTGTTTGCACGCTTTTGAAAACACAAGTTTTCCTAATATAAGTAAAGCTCTTATCAATAGATATAAAATATCCTTCTTCTAAGGTTTTTAAATGAAAGCAAAAGAACTTAAACATCGTTTAAAAATATATAAAAAAGTGCAAAGCAAAAATGAATTTCAAGAGCTAGATTATGATGAGGTAGTTTTTATAAAAGAAATATTTGCAAGTTGTAAAAATTTAATCGTTGAAAATAAAGAACAAGGCAACATAACAAACAAAACTTCTTTTTGCGAGTTCGAAGTTAGATTTTTAGAGCTTGACATGTCTTATCTGATCGAGTTTGAAGGTGGTAGATATGAAATTTTAAGCATACAAGATGAGGGTATGAGTAAAAGATTTTTAAAAATAAAAGCGAGAAAAATAGATGATTACAACTAAAATCAGTCAATTACCATCACCACCAGATTTAGAAAATCCTATAGATTTTGATAAGCAAGCAGATGCCTTTGTAAGATCTTTAAACCCTTTTGGAAAAGAATTAAATAGCTTGTCAAAAGAAATTAATGAGCTTAGTGAATTTATTTCTCAAAAATCAGATGAATTGGTGTCTTTTATAAACTTAAAACTAGAAGAGATTTATTTAGAAGCAAATGAAGAAAAACTAAAACTCTTAAAATATGCAAAAGAATTAGAGCAAGCCTTATTTTTGCATACACAAGATAAAACAGAAGAATTGCTAAGTTTGATAGATGAAAAGGGTTTTGAAATTATAGAAAGAATAAATGATAATTGCTTAGGGGCTGATTACACTGCTTTAAGCCAATCTTTAGCTCATAATATTTCTATTGAGCGTTTTTTATGGGAAAGCAATATGATAAAGCTTAGCCAAAAAGAAATACCTAACAATGAGCAATAAATCAAATTTTTAAAGGAGAAGAATAATGAATCAAAAGCCTACACCTCTTATGCTTTATACAATTTTAGAACAAGCAAGTAAAGATATCATAGCTATAAGAGAATACTTGTACAATAGCAAAGAAAAAATAGATGAACATATATTAGAACATATTGATAAATTTGAAGAAAAGGTAAAAGAAGCTATAGCTTCTTATGAAGCTTTAAGCAAAGAAAAGCTTGAAATTCTTGAAGAACTTTACAAGCAAGTGGTTTATCCTTTTGATTTTGCAAGTAGTGATAATGAGCCGGTTAATCCTAAATTAAACCAAATATGGTTTAAAAAATCAACAGCACAAATATTGCAATTTTTACAAAATCCGACAATAAACTTTATTCAAAAAACACCACCAAGTCAAAAAAAAGAAGGAAGTGTTTGGTTTAAACCTCTTGATGATGAAAACATTATGCAAGGGGAGATTTATGTTTGTGAGAAAGTTTTAGATAATAAAGCTTGGGTTAATCCTGCTTTGCCAAAAGAATTAAAACCTGCTTTTATCAGCGAAGAAGAACCAAGTGAGGCTAATTTAGGTGATATTTGGAAAAAGCAAAGCACCGGAGAATATTTTGTATATGTACAAACTAGTAGCGGTAAAACTTGGACAAGTCCTGAAAATCCAAGTGTTTATATTCCAACTCACACCAGCGAAGAAGAACCAAGTGAGGCTAACTTGGGTGATATTTGGAAAAAGCAAAGCACCGGAGAGTATTTTATACATATAAGAACAACAGATGATAATGCTTGGATTTTAAAGCATGATTTAAAGATAGAGCCATATATTTGGGTTGATCAAAAAGATGAAAATATTAAATATATACTTTCTTTACTTGGTGATTTGCAAAATAAAGATGATGTTCAAGAAAAACATGAGAATGAAGTATTAGAAAAGGAACAAGAATTAAATAGTAAAAAAGATGAATTAGAAAATATAAAAAATCAAATTCAAGAAGAGCTTAACAAAGTTCCACCGGGCGATGTATCTTCTTTAGAAGAAGAAAAAGCAAGACTTGAAGAAGAGATTAGTCAAATTCAAAAAGATTTAGATGAAAAAAAAGAGGAATTGGAGACTATATTAGAAGAAAAAAGACTTGTAAATAAAAAAATGTTAGATGAGGCTTTGAAAACAAAAGTTTCTATAGAAGGAAACAAGACAATAAACGGAAATATAACTTTAAGTGGTGCTTTAACGGCAAATGGAACTACTAATTTAAATGGAAATACTACTTTTAAGCTTATTCCAAATTGTGCAGTTAATCCAACAGCTGATAATCATTTGACTAGAAAGTGGTATGTAGATTATGGTGGTGGTATTAAAAATTTAGGAACAGTAGGTTCAACAAACATAGACTTAAGACAAGCTCAACATTTTATTTTAACAGCAAATGCAAATACAGAGTTGGGTATAGCTAATTGGGGCGGGGCAGGAAAAAGTGGAACCATAACCATAAATAATTGTCAAAACATAAAATCTTTTAAAGCACCATTTAAATTTAGAATAGCACAAAGTGGTTTTAGTGGAACTGAGACCTTTGCTTATTTTTGCATAGCAGCAAATAACATCAGATTAGTAAGGTCTTAATATGAATACTCTAATGCTTGCAAATTCAATATTTCAAGTTAATTTACCTCCAGAACTTGGCGGAGGCGTGGCTAATTATAATTATATGTTTAGTTTAAATAATCTAGTAAGACCTAATGAATATGTTGTGCCTGCTAATTTAGCAAATAAAGAAGTTTTAGTTGTAGGAGAAGTTTGGAGTGCAAACAACATGAATAATAAAACTTCAGCAAATTCTATTGATATAACTTGGAATAATTATGCTAATTCGCATCGTTTTTATGGTCCATCAAGATCATACACAGCTAATAAAAAAATACCAGTGAAAGCAAAAATAAAATTTGGAGCTATAAACTCAAATAAAATTAGATTTTCTTCATATCAAACTGGTAGTGCAAACGCACAAGCAGGGTGGAATACTAGCGATTGTAATCTGCAATGTCGTGGAAACTTGACATTTTATTATAACTAAGGAGGAAAGATGTTTTACAAGATAGATGATAAGGCTTTTTTTAATGAAGATGTGTATTTAAAAAAAGTTATTATTAAAGTAGATGAGGAAGAATTAGAAGGGGAAGATACTTATTTTTTAAGTAAATTAAATGATGATGAGCTTAAAGCTCTTGGTTTTGCTAGAGTGAGTGAGCAAGAATTGCCAAGTTTTGATGAAAAAAGCCAAGAGCTTGTTAGAAAAGAAGAATTTGATGAGCTAAGTAATATCTTTCATATAAAATATGAAGTACGCCAAAAAAGTTTAGAAGAACTAAAAACAATTAAGCTTGATGAAATAAGAGCTAAAAGAGATGAAGCTTTAGAAAGCGGACTTATTTATAATGAGCATACTTTCCAAACAAGAGAAAAAGACAAGCTTAATATCAATGGAGCTGTAACTAATTTAATGCTTGATATAAGTGGGACTAACTCAATCTCTGAAATCATTTGGATTGATATCAATGATGAAAAAGTAACTTTTACACCACAAGATTTTTTAAAATTTGCTTCAATGGTGGCTTATCATACCCAAGAAATTACATTTAAAGCAAATGCATTAAAAGAAAGAATAGAACAAGCTGAATCTGAACAAGATTTAGAAGCTATTGTTTGGGAGGATTAATATGTCGCATTTAGAAAATTCAGCCAATATAGCTTTATTTGGAGGTTCTTTTATCTTAGCTTTTTTCTTTCAGTTTTTAGCATATACTGGTATTAAAGAAGCTCAAGCTTTTACTTTGTTTATTATTTTTATATTTTCAGCAATAGTAGGTTTTTGCAGAACTTTAGCTTTAAATGAAAGTGTTAAGGCTTATACCTTTTCTGATCTTTTGTCAAAGTTTTTAATGCTAGGAATACCTTTTATGTTTGCTTTGGGTGCAAAGCAAATAGATGCTTTATATTATTTTGTAGATTATAGTTTTAGCTTTTTGATTTTAGGAGAAATCCTTTCTGTAATGATTAATATTCAATGTATAAAAACAAGAAAAGCAATAGCTGAAGTAGATATTTACAATATTGCAGTTGAGAAAATAAAGAATTTTTCAAGCGGTTTTTTAAAAACAAATACTTATATAAAAGAAGAAGAAAAGGGTAGGCAAGATGATAAGAAAAACACTTAAAAGGGTTATAGTTAAACCTTTTGGCAAAGATAGATTTGAAGTTGTAAAAGAATTTGAAGTTAGTTTGTGTGGTTTAAATTTTATCGTGCCAAAAGGCTTTATTAGTAATGGTGCTTCAGTGCCACGCATTTTTTGGAGTATTTATCCTCCATATAAAAGTGAGTACTTTAGTGCTAGCATCGTGCATGATTATTTATGCCAAAAAGCATATTCAAAAGATGATTATAAGCTAGCAGATAAAGTTTTAAAAGAAGCTATGAGTGAGCTTGGTTGCTCTAAAGTAAAGACTTTTATTTTTTATCATGCGTGTAATACATTCCATGTGGTTAAATGTTTTTTGAAAGGAATTTAAATGCACAATATATTAGAAGAAATTAGCAAAAACACAAAAGAACTAAATAAAGATTTTGATGAGAGTTTGAAAGTTTTAAAAGAGCTTTATAAAAATGGAGTGAAATTAGATGATGAGCAAGTTAAAAAAAATATATTAGAAATTTTAGAAAATGGCAATTATAAAGGCGAAAAAGGCGATGCATTTACTTATGAAGATTTTACGCCTGAGCAACTTCAAAGTTTAAAAGGCGATAGTGGAGCCAAAGGAGAAGATGGAAAAAGTGCTTATGAAATTTGGCTTAACAAAGAAGGTAATGCAGGAAAAAGCGAAGATGAGTTTTTAGCTTCTTTAAAGGGTGAAAAAGGAGACAAAGGCGATAGTGGTAGTTCTAATTTAAAACAAATACAAATTATTGATGGTAAAAAACTTAAAGTAGAATTTAGCACTAAACAAGCAAGCTCAGCTTGGCCTTTAAAAACTTTAACTCTTTCAAGACTTGGTATAAAATTAACAGGAGATGATGAGTTTTTAAAGATTAATGCTTTAGAATTTATCAATAATTCTAACAATAATCTTTTACTGGGCAATATAGAAAATGAAACACTAAACAAAGCAACAAATGAATATGCTAACACTTTACCTGCTGAATTTAGTTTAGAAAATGCTAATACTGAAAGTTTGAGTTCTTTTGCTAAAGTGAAAATTACTTCTAATGGAGCCTATGAGTATAACAATCGCTACACTCCATATTATGCCTTTAGAGAATATGATAAAACAGCTATTAGTGTATTTTTGGCAAAAGATGGATTAAAAGATCCTTTCTATACTATAGAAGCAGAGTTATCTAAACCTATAAAAGAATTTAAATTCACTCCTTGGGGGTATGGCGTGGGTGGAAACTTCTTTAGTGAAAATCTAAATATTAAAATCTACATAGATGATGTGCTTTTTAAAGAATTTAACTCTTCAAATCCAAGTAGTAAAGAAATAGATACAGATTTTACTATTAGCTTTAATATACAAGGAGATAAGCTTATTTATGATGAGTTTGAGGATAAATTAAATGAAAGATTTAGAGAACTAGAAAATAAAATAACATCTTTAGGCGCAAAAGCACAATCAAGTTTTTTAAATGAAATAAAACAAAACAAAGGAGAATAAATGAAACTAAAATTAACTAGAAAGTATTTAAGAAATACTTGTGTCATAGGAGAGTTTAAAGTCTTAGATGAAAAAGAAAATATTCTTTTTGAGTGTTTTTCTTTGGAAGAAGATAAAGAAGGGATTGAAAGAGAAAAAGACTTAAGAGTTCATGCGGGAGTTTATAATCTAAAAAGACATACACTATCTAGTTTTAATGATAAAGGTAAAATGGTCGTAGCAGGAGTTAAAGTTTTAAACGATGGTGATAGCGTTGTAAATATCTACAACGATGATGTACCTTTTGATAGACACATTTTAATCCATTGGGGTAATACAGACAAAGATACAAAAGGTTGTATTTTACTAGGTTTAACTAAGAGTGATGAAAGTATAGGTCAAAGCAGACAAGCTTGTAAAAAATTATATGACTTGTTATATCAGCAAGATTTATCAAATATAAAATTAGAAATCACAAACGAATTTTAGAAAGGAGATAAAAGTTTAAGTTAGACCAAAGGTGGTATTCTAGCTCCCCTTTTAAAGGGGAAATCAAAGCTAATAAGCCTTGACTATAATTATACAAAGTAGTATAATTATTACTAGAATTTTATGGTTCAATTTAATCACCACCTAACTGAGTGTTGATTAACACCAAAGGCGGCCACCTTTGGTGTTCCACCCTTTGAAATTATACCCAAATCTTACTTAAACTTCTAAAATAAGAAATGATAAATCTTTTATTTAACAATACAAAGCTTTATATTGCTTTAGTTCTAATGGCAATCTTAGTAGGATATTTATATCTTAAGCTAGATAGCACAAATGCAAAATTAGAAAAAAGTCAAAGTGATTTAAATTTAGCTTTGGGTGTAAATAATGAACTCACAAAAATTACTCAAGAGCTTAAAATAAGACACGAGCAAGAGCTAAAAGCACTATTTCATGCAAATATTCAAAAAAATCAAATCAAAACAAGGGTTGATGATGTTAAAAACTATATATCTAAAAGCAATGAAACTAATACCACTAAGCTTTTTAATGCTATGCTTGATAGGCTGTGGGAGCAAAACACAAGTACTAACCAAAATACAAATTCAAAAAGTGCAAATACCAAATGAGCTTTTAGAATTTGATAGAGCAAGAAAACCTATAGTGCAAGATGAAAAAGATATATTAAAAGCTTATAGTGAGCTTTTTTATCACTATAAGCAATGTGAGATCAATATGGATAAAATTAAGGAGTTGAATGAGTGAGTAATAGTTCTGATAAGATATTTTTATCATATCTGGTAGTAGTTTTTATTAATTGTTTCTTTTTAAATTTATATTCATTTTGATTAATAAAATCATTAAAAGCTCGAAATAGATTATTTGATTTGATTTTTTTTAAGTATTCTTCATAATCAAATATGTCGTAGCGATCTTGAAAATATTCTATATTTACCTTGGAATTACTAGGCGGTATGCTAAAAAAATAAATAAAATCCATGTAAAATTGATTGTTATTTTTAAAACAATCAATGATAGATTCAAGTTTATATCTATTAAAATTATCTATTTGGGAATTATGAAAGATTTTAAGGCTAGGTTCTTTATAATATTCAAATATCATTTCTATTCTATAATCTGTTTTGTGAAATTTTCTAGTATTTTCGTAAAATTCTGCATATTTAGGCTGAATAGCAATCAGTGTTCGTAATCTTTTAAAAGAAGTTAAATTACTATTACTTTTGAAAGGAATTGAATTGCTGTTGCTTTTAATAAAAAATTTTATGATTTCATCTGTAATATCTAGTTTTTTATTAGTTATTCTTTTATATAAATAAGCAATTTGTAAAAATCTTTCACAATAAATTTCTCCTTTAAAATTATCCCAAGAATATTTATCTTTAATAGGTAAAAACATTTTCACAAGATCTTCTATTGCTTTACTACACTCTATATCATTGCTATTGTATGTATAAAACATATTATAAATAGTATGAAAATGCATATCTATTAGGTTTTGAAGACGACTAGTGAAATCATAATTTATTTTTTCTATATCTGCTTTATCTATAGTAAAAAAGTTTTTCATATAATTTGATGTTATGATATACATATTATTAGTATTTTCAAGAAAGTTTTTCGTTGGTATATAATAATCTAATATAGCTTGTAATATATTTGAATAGTAGTGATTTTTTAAAATATGTATAAAATTATCATGATTTTCTTTATTGTAAAATTTCATGAAACATATATCGTTGAAATGGTTTATATGTTCCAATGATTTTAGCAAAAGCCTTAAGTTGTTATTTAAATGCTCTTTATAATGTGTAAAAATAATATTTTTTAAATCATCTTTTAAGGCTTCATCTTGTACTTTTAATTTTTCTATAATAATATCTTTGGCAATTTCGTTATTGTCTTTTATGTATTCGTAATCAATAACTTTTTCTTTGTATTCTTGATACCAGTCTTTAGCATCTTGTTTATCCTCTTTATTATTATCTGAATTGTCATCCTGTAACTCATCTTTATTGAGAATCATAACAACATTACATTCTTTTTCTTCTTTAAGTAAATTTACAAGTCCTAAAATTTCTTTCAAAGGAAGATTGTCAGATTTTCTTTCTATGTTATCAAGACATACAATGATTTTTTTAAAATCTTCTTTTTTTAAAAAGGAAAAAATAACATCACTATCTATATTTATTAAACCACCACTTACACCTTTAATTAAACCTTCTAATCCTTTAAAAGTTTTTTTTGTAATATTATTATAATTTCCATGTAAACTTACTACTATTTCTTCTATTACTTGTTTATAGCTTTCTTTGCCAAAAAGATCTATATAAATAACTTTTTTATTATTAAAGTTTAAAGTAATTTCTTTTTCTATTTGTTTCCAAAAATATGTTTTTCCACAGCCCCAAGACCCCAAAATAGCCAAACATTGTTTTTCTTTTGATATTAAATAATTGATCATTTTATTGTTAGTAAAATACAGTTCTTTTTTATATACGCTCTGAAGCATGTGATCGCAAATATATACATTGTAATCTTATCTTAATGATAGAAATTACTTTCTATCATTATATGACTTGATGATTTTATCTTGCAATTTATACAAATCTTCTAGTTTTTCTATTTGTTCGTATGTGTCATCTGGGAAACTTACCCATTTTTTTGTTTTTGTAAAATTTAACCTACATATCCATTTTGTTACTCTATTTTGATACAAAATTGCAAAATAGCTTAAAGTATCTTTGTAAGATATATCTTGCAAGTTAGCACCCGCACTAGCAAGAATAGATTTTACTATGTAAAAGCCTTGAAGTTCTTCTTCTGTTGTTATAATTTCTTTTTCATCATCGTAGCTTTCTTCATCTTCATCGTTGTTAATTTCTTGAAGATTGTTTTTTATACTAGTGATTTTATCATATGCTATATCATTTATAAGTTCTTTAAAAGATTTTTTTATATAAGTTCTAAATTCCTCAATAGTTGAGGCGGTCATTCTTTTGTCTGTGAGTTGTTTTGCAAAAAGAACAACAAAATCATCACTTGGGTTTTCTATCTCTCTTTTGAAGATATCTTGTATACTTTGATAATATTTTTTTTCTTTTGCTGTGTTTAGTATCTCATCTAGATTTAAATCTGAACATATAAATTTTTTTAAATCTTTAATATCTCTAGCTTTTAATTTTTCAAGATTAATTGTTAAAAAAGGAATTTGATCCATTATATTTATTTGATCAAGATCTGTAAAAAATCTATATTCTATTCCATTTGTTAAAATAGCAAATTTAACACTAGGTGATGTGTTAAAATATCTAGTTAGTTGGTTATTGTGATTGCTTAAATTTTCAGTGTGATTTTTAGCTTCTATGTATATAAAAGGTTTTCCATCTTTGAAAATAGCATAATCTACTTTTTCACCTTTTTTTGTTCCAATATCGGCTATGTATTCAGGGACTACTACGCTTGGATCAAACACATCATACCCCAATGCTTTTAAAAACGGCATGATGAAAGTCATTTTGGTTGATTCTTCAGTATTTACTAAATTTTTTCTTTCTGCTATTGTTTCCGCTATAGAATTTATAGAATTTTCAAAATCCATATTTTACCCCTTAATATAATTACCAAATAAAATTTTGGTAATTATATTATAGCTATATTTAAAAAGATATTATTTATATATTTTAAAATCATTATTTTTTTAATTGCATTCTTGGGTTGTGAAATTAGGCTTGTTTGTAATTAAGTTAAATGCAAATTTAGTGTTAAAAGGGGATATAGATACTTTATTATCTCCTAGTATATGTATATATGAATCAGGTGATATTTTTGAGCATATTTTATTATTTTGATAATATGAACTTATATGAATAATATTAGGAGTAAAACTAAGTGCACTAAAATACACATTTGTTAAAAAAATTAAAAAATACAGCATGGATAAAGTACCAAAAAATGCAAAATAAATAACATGGAGTTCGTTTTTAAAATGAGTTCGCTTAAGTATAAAACTAAAAATTATTTGATTTATAAAATTAAATTTTATACCTATAGTGCTAAGTATAGTTTGCAATATATATTAGTGTAGATATTAATAAAATAACTATCAAAGGGAGTGATATAAAAAAAATCAATATTGAAATAATATGTATGATATTTAAAATATTAATAGCATAGCTATAACTATCTGGTACATTATCTACAACTATATAAACTACATTTCTTGAAAAAAATTCAGCTATATAATACAATCCAAAAAATACCAAGATATTATATAGTTTAGTAAGATTAATTTTTTTAGTAATATGATGTAAATCTATAACTGTTACAATAGTAATTAATATAAAACCCAAAATAAGTAAGAAAGAATGTAGTTTAAAACACAAAATAAAAACAATTCCTATCAAATAAAGAACATGATAACCTAGATTGTCATCTATAAATTTTGATAGTTTAGAAGGAATATAATATTTT
>NZ_JAKMTE010000050.1:0-846 GCF_025773025.1 Campylobacter sp. CNRCH_2013_0855
ATTAACGAAAACATCACTAAAACTAAAAATGCATTAGAACAAGATGCTAAAGCAGTAGAACAATCAGTAGATACAGCTAAAGAAATAGAAAGTGGTAATCTAACAGCAAGAATTACTGCAATTCCTGCTAACCCTCAATTAGTAGAATTAAAAAATGTTTTAAATGAAATGCTGAATGTATTAGAACAAAAAGTTGGTTCTAATATGAATGAAATTAATAGAGTATTTGATAGCTATAAAGCATTAGACTTTACTACTGAAGTTAAAAATGCTAAAGGTGGAGTTGAAGTAACTACTAATGTATTAGGTCAAGAAATCGTAGGTATGTTAAGACAATCTTCTGAATTTGCTTCTTTATTAGCAGATGAAAGTGGTAAATTACAAAGTGCTGTTAAAAATCTAACAGATTCTTCATCTTCTCAAGCTTCTTCTTTAGAAGAAACAGCAGCAGCACTAGAAGAAATTACTTCTTCTATGCAAAATGTATCCCATAAAACTAGTGAAGTAATTGCTCAAAGTGAAGAGATTAAAAATGTTACTTCTATAATAGGTGATATTGCAGATCAAATTAACCTACTTGCATTAAATGCTGCTATTGAAGCTGCACGTGCAGGTGAGCACGGACGTGGCTTTGCTGTTGTTGCTGATGAAGTTAGAAACCTAGCAGAAAGAACTCAAAAGTCTTTAGGTGAGATTGAAGCTAATACTAATATCTTAGTTCAATCTATTAATGAAATGGGTGAGAGTATTAAAGAGCAAACTACAGGTATTACTCAAATTAATGATGCTGTAGCTCAAATTGATCATGTAACCCAAGAGAACTTAAAAATAGCAAAAGATAGTGCA
>NZ_JAKMTE010000051.1:0-812 GCF_025773025.1 Campylobacter sp. CNRCH_2013_0855
AATGATAAAGCTAACACTAACTCTAGTATAAATGATAAAACAAACAATAATTCTAATGCAACTAATAATAGTTTTAATACTACCAAATTAAACAATCAAGTCAATACCAACAATAATACAAGTAATCCAAATAACCAAACAAGTAATAGTTCTAATAATAACTCTACTAACTCAAGTAATCAAACTAATACTACTACTAAACAAGTCATAACCAAATACAAATTTGTTATCACTAATGAAAACACTAGCTTTAAAAAGCTAGGTATTAAAGAAGAAGATTTGCAATTACTTATTAGTGAGTTTAACACTAAAAAATTTAGCTTACAAGATTTACAAGATATATCTAATATCATTGCTTATTATTTCCAAGTTAATGGCTATCCTGCAGCAACAGCTTATGTGCCTCAACAAGAATTTGAAGATAGTATTCAAATAAACATAGCCTTAGGAACATTAGGTAAGTATATAATAAAGAATAAAACTACTATAAAAGATCATTTCATAGAGAGTAAGCTTAATGAAAACATCAAAGGCAAAATCATCTCTACTAAACTCATAGAAGATAGTGTATATAAAGTCAATGAAATGTATGGAGTACAAACCCTAGCAGGTTTACAAGCAGGGGAGAATGTAGGTGAAACTGATGTAGTTATAGAAGTAGTGCCTGATACTAAGGCTAATGTATTATTATATGCTGATAATTATGGTATTAAAAGTGCAGGGGATATTAGAGCAGGTATTAGTATGGGATTTAATTCTATACTTAATATGGGAGATTATTATAATTTTTACTTACAATCAAGCAATGAAAA
>NZ_JAKMTE010000052.1:0-775 GCF_025773025.1 Campylobacter sp. CNRCH_2013_0855
TTACTAACACTAATACCATTACTACCACCAGTAATAGTCCCATTATTGATTATAGACTTTATTGTGTTGTTGCTACCTTGAATATTAATACCGCTATTAGTTCCTTGTATAACTCCACTATTTGTAAGATTGTCTAAGGTATTATTACTTCCATTGAAAGTAATACCATGGCCACCATTAATTTCTCCACTATTGTTAATTTGTGTTAATTGGTTGTTATTGCCATTTATCCTTATTCCAGCTCTATCAGGTCCTGATATACTCCCTTTATTAATAATTTCAATATTTTTAGAATCACTAGAAATATCAACACTAGGATTATTGCTAACTATAACACTACCTTCTTTTTCTATAATTAATGTTCCATTATTACCTATAGTCACACCATTAGTTTGACTATTATTTATAGTGCATATTGTTCCATTGTTGCAACCACCACCGCTAATACTTTTTGAATTTTTTGTTTGTTTTTCTTTAAATACTTTAGGGTCTTTAGCTTTAGAAATTTCTATAGTTCCATTAGAAACTTGATCACTTATAGTTACTATACTAGCATTAGCACAAGTTGCTAGAAAAGATATAGTTGCTAAAGAAAGAAAAGTTTTTTTAGTAAAAGAAAGATTATTATTTAGGTGAGATGAAGTTAAAGAGGTATTATTTAATTGGGAATTATCAAATCCCCCCCCCCGTAAAGTAAGACATTAAAACTCCTTGATTGTTAAATAAAAATAGGCGTAATTATAAAAAGAATTTATTTAAAATTAGTTTAATTAAT
>NZ_JAKMTE010000053.1:0-772 GCF_025773025.1 Campylobacter sp. CNRCH_2013_0855
TCCTGTGTAAAGATTAGGATCTAAATATCTAGGTTGATAGTCTTTGTAGGGGGAGTTTTTTAGGATTTCGTGGGCTTTGAAAAGAGCTTTGGAATTTCTTTCAGTATATGTACCATTGCTTTTTGCTGTAAATAATATTTTGTTTGTATCTTTTTCTACATTTAATATTGATCCATCTGGTGTATAAATCTCATAAGTTTCACTCATTGTTTATCCTTTCTTTAATTAGCCTATACATAAACCATTTTTCATAATAATAGTAGTGGCTAATGAAATTCATTATTTTTACTCTTTTATATTATGCTCTTTAGCATAAGCTAGTATTTTAGCTCGAAGTTCCTCTGGAAAATTATATCTATATATAGCAGGAATTCTTGGATCAAGGAGTTTATCAAGTTTGTGTTTTTTGTAAACATATTCTAAATGCTCTGGAATCCAATAATAAGGTGCATTAGGATAGCCTTGAGGTGGAGTTAGAGCTGCTAGTTTGGCTTCTAAAATAAGAGAATTCATATATAGTTTTGCTTCTTCTTTAGTCCAATCATTGGGAATATCTGTATTGTAAAATGCAACAGCACCTCTACGATATGCCCACATTTCACGATTAAACTCTTTCCTACTCTCTGGAGTAGAATCTATATCTCTTGGATCTTTTAGCTTGCCTTGTCTTACTTTCTCATCTAAAGATCTAATAGCTTTACCATCAGCATCATCTGCAAATTCATATTCTGTTAAATCAATAATCCAATCCACTCCTATAAGTTCATCTAAA
>NZ_JAKMTE010000054.1:0-768 GCF_025773025.1 Campylobacter sp. CNRCH_2013_0855
GAAGATCAAAAGGTTGAATTTGTGGCTAAATATTTTCTAAGTGGTGATAAAACTAAAGCTTTAGAAGTAGTTCAAAGCTTAGATTTTCTTTTAACTTATGAAAAGAATGGTTTAAGCACTGCTTCAAAAGATAAATTTGAAGGAAATGGCTTTAGCGTTAAAAATGAAATATTAAGCCAAGTAAATAATACAACCAAAAACATCAAAGGTAAAATCGATAAACTTGAAAATGATTTAAAACCTTTAGCAGATGAATCTAATGGATATTTAAAAGATCTTATTGCTATGCAAAATAAACTTGATAATACTATTAAAGCTTATAATGCTTATGTAGATTTAATCAATAAAGGTTTAGCAAGCAAAAATGATCCAGAATTTATTGCACTAAAAAACCAAATAGATACCTTAATGAAAGATAGTCAAGTTTTAGCAGATTTAATCAATGAAAATCAAAAAGAACTATCTACTTGGCAAAATGACAATAACACAGAAAATTTTAAAGTAGTTGGTGCTTTTGCTAATGTAATATTAAATACCAATCCTAACTTAAAAGAAATAACTGGAGATGGCGGTGATGGGGAAGATCCAAATAAGCCAGATTTACCTGAAACTGATATGGAATTTGAACAAACTGCTTCACTTAATTTAATAGGTGATGAAACTTTAGATGAAGAAGAGGAAACTGAAGAGGTGGACGAAACTTCCTTACTTCAAAAAGGTAAAACCTGCATAGTCAGTGATAATTATAAAACTATGAATCCTTGTGTG
>NZ_JAKMTE010000055.1:0-739 GCF_025773025.1 Campylobacter sp. CNRCH_2013_0855
CTTAAAGCCGGAGCAAATGTATAACTCACATCTTCCAAAGGTTTATCATTGAGTTCTAATTGACTAGGAAATATTATCTCAATAAACTCTCCACTACCATCTTGTGTTTGTATTCTTATCACATTATCGGGGATGAGTTCTTGAGTATTGTTATAATCTTCATTGATGCGAGTTTGTGTGGTATTTATATTATCTTTTATATTATCACTTGTAAGTATATCTTTATCATTTGCCTTAAAATAATCCTTAGTTAAAATATTAAAAGAACATACATTTTCATCATCAAGCCACTCATCTAAACCTTTGGCAATTTCAAACTCAATCCTTTGCATCTTAGCAGGAGCTAAAAAAACTCTATGATGTATAATATTTTCATTTTCTCGATAATCTTGATGATATTCAAAAAGCTCTTTAAAATATCCTGCTCCTAAATCTTTATATTCAAATTCTTTATAAGCACTTTTATAAACTTTAGCAATATTTTTTGGGATAATAAAGATTAATTTTAACAAATGCACACCAAGTGTAATTTTACACTCTTTAAAATCATAATCTTTACTAAAGTCTTGTTTAAGAGTATTTAGTATATTGACATCATTTAAATCAAATAAATCGTTTTTAGATAATTCTAATTGATCTAAACCTTGTTTGTTTTGATATAAAGTATCGTTTAGATATAAATTAGTGATTAAAAGATTATCTTTTTGATATTTATGTTCTTTATAATACATTCTTAACT
>NZ_JAKMTE010000056.1:0-720 GCF_025773025.1 Campylobacter sp. CNRCH_2013_0855
TTGAATACCTACACTACCACCCGCTATAAGAGATTTTTCACCCTCAAGTTTAATATAATCTTTTACATTTCCATTTATAGAAATACCAACACCGCTTTGACCTAGTATTGTTCCTTTATTTTCAATAGTTTTAACACTATTTAAAATTACACCATTTTTACCACCTTGCATAACACCATTATTTAAAATTGTCTCAATTTTACCTTTTCCAAAATCTATAGCTGAGGTGTTGGCTAAAATAGTACCTTCATTGTTAATAGTTTTAATTTCTCCTTCGATAATCGCAACTATTCCATTTGTATTTGATATAATTGTCCCTTTATTATCTAGTAAATCGCCTGTGCTAGCATGACCACTAACTCTCTCTAATACAATAGCCCCAAATCCATTTTTATTAATTATCGTTCCATTCTTGCCATTATTAAGCGTGTTAAAATGTCCGGCATAAAAATATATAGCACCAGATTTATTACTATTTTGATTTTGAATCAATCCATTATTGATTATATTATCAACTTTACTATATTGTCTAATTAATATTCCACCTTCAACCCGACCATTAGAATTTGACTGAATTATTCCACTATTACTAATTGTATTTATGGTTGAGTATTTATCAACTTTAATTCCACTACTACCACTTAAGATATTACCATGGTTGTTTAAAGTATTTATCTTTGCATTATTCAAATTAATACTACTAATAAATCCATTTGTTTC
>NZ_JAKMTE010000057.1:0-678 GCF_025773025.1 Campylobacter sp. CNRCH_2013_0855
GTAGATACCAGCAGTGCCTCCTGCTATTAAAGCATTAGATCCTTCTAGTTTGATGTAGTCTTTGATATATTGAATATTGCTTTGCAAGTAAATACCGGCACTTTGGCCTAATATAACACCTTTATTGGTAATATTTTCGATAGTTGAAGCTAATGCGTTGTTAAATTTAAATAACTCAATCCCATATTTACCACCTATTATAGTTCCTTGGTTATTTATGGTACTAATCTTACCAGGTATCCCAAATTCTCCGCTAACACGAATTCCTGAATAACCTCCATATATATAACCATGAATACTATTGGTTAAAGTATGGAGACTATCTTGACTTCCGAGTATATAAATTCCATGATTATTTTTTCCTATAATACTACCGGTGTTATTTAAATTTGCAATCTGAGCAGTAACATGATTTCCACTTTTTTCTAATTTTATGCCATTTTGATTACCAAAAATAACACCTGAGTTATCAAGATTATTAATAGTTCCGGCAAGTAAAAACATACCATCATTAAAACCTTTAATAGTGCCTGAATTTTTTAAAAACTGCACAGATGAATATGAATTTAATTTAATCCCCGAACTTCCTTCTCCACTAATAATACCATGATTTGTTAAAGTATTGATAGCTTGTAAACCACTAACCTGTATCCCATTACCACCTAAAACACTACCACT
>NZ_JAKMTE010000058.1:0-673 GCF_025773025.1 Campylobacter sp. CNRCH_2013_0855
AAACTCTCCCTATAAAGACTATCAACCCAGATATTTAGATCCTAATCTTTACACAGGACAAAGTTCTACTTTGCTTGAATTTAAAGATTGGCAAAGTATTTATCTAAAAGATCCTATTAAAGGAAGCATAGCTCCTTGGACTAAAGCAGAAAAAGCTTATTATAAATCTTTAAAAACTAAAAAAGAAAGATATAAGTATTTAGTTATAAGAAGTGGTATAAGAAGTGTTGTTATAGATATACCTTATGAAGCTATAGGAGCTGTAGATGAAAAAGGAAATGTAGATCCTAAATATGAAAAATTATATAGAATAGTAGATGATAATAAACATAATCTAAGATCAAGTTTATTTCATAATGAATGGGGTATGGCAGCAGGAATATTGGGTGATTATAAATATCTAGCTAATGATATGTTTCAAAATGGTTTTAATGCAAGATTTATCCAAGCTACTATACTTTATATACAATTAAGTGGAGGAAGTAGTATATTAGATAAACCTAATTTATTAGGTGCTATTTATGGTTATGCAGATATTGCTGTAGGAAGTGGTTTAGTAGGAGTGCATAAAAATCCTTTAAGAGAACAAGAGATTAAAACCTTAGCTAAGACTTTAAAACCTGATGAATTTGGTATGCTTCCTTTTATAGATGAGATTATGGGAGTAGATTGG
>NZ_JAKMTE010000059.1:0-669 GCF_025773025.1 Campylobacter sp. CNRCH_2013_0855
TGTTTGATATTGTGTGCTTCAAACAAAGCTTTAGAATATTCTTGGGTGTATTTGCCTACCTTAGCTCCCCCATCATCTAATAAAATTTTATTCGTTTTTTTTTCTACATCTAAAATAATACCATTAGGCATATAAATTTCATAAGTTTCACTCATTTTTATCCTTTCATCCTATATACAAACCATCTTCCATAATTATAGTAGTGGCTAATGAAATTCATTATTTTTACTCTTTTATATTATGTTCTTTAGCATAAGCTAGTATTTTAGCTCGAAGTTCTTGCGGGAAATTATATCTATATATGGCAGGAATTCTTGGATCAAGGAGTTTATCAAGCTTATGTCTTTTATAATACCATTCTAAGTTTTCAGGGGTAAAATAATAAGGTGCATTAGGATAGCCTTGTGGAGGAGTTAGGGCTGCGAGTTTGGCATGTAGTATTAAAGTATCATTAAAAAGTTGTGCTTCTTCTTCACTCCAATCATTAGGTGTATCGGTTTCATAACCTTCCCTCATGCCATTTTTATACCTTCCCCTATGGCGATCAAATTCTCTTCTGCTTTCATAAGTAGAATCTACATCCCTTGGATCTTTTATTTTACCCTCAACTATATCACTTCTTAAGGCTTTGTATATTTTTCCAGATTCATCACTAGCTATATCATATTT